>NZ_ATYG01000012.1:0-78040 GCF_000427565.1 Carboxydothermus ferrireducens DSM 11255 | reverse complement strand
GGTGGCCATAGCGGAGGGGAAACACCCGTTCCCATTCCGAACACGGCAGTTAAGCCCTCCAGCGCCAATGGTACTGGGACGATAGGTCCTGGGAGAGTAGGTCGCTGCCGGAAAAAACTCTAAAAGGGATAGGCAATCTGCCTATCCCTTTTTACTTTTATTCCTTCATGAAAATGTGGTGGTTCTCAGAACCGTCCCTGGAGTGATAAAATAGAAGGAAAATGTGATGGAGGAAAAAATGAACGGGGTAAGTTTATACAATATTAAAATTGCAGCAATACGCGGTATCCAAAAGGGTTTTAATATAACCTATGAGCTTGCCAGGACAGTAGTTCCGGTATATTTTTTAATTACAATTTTAAAGTATTCTGGAATATTAGCGATAATTGCCAAAATCTTCGAGCCGGTAATGCGGTTTGTAGGACTTCCTGGGGAGGCGTCGTTAATTTTTGTAATTGGTAATGTGCTAAATCTTTATCCTACCATTGCTGCTATTGCCGCTTTAAAGATGACGGTCAAACAGGTGACTATTATTGCCGTGATGCTATTGCTTTCCCATAATCTTTTTGTGGAAACTGCCGTTAGCAAAAAAACCGGAATTGTGGTCTGGTATTTAATATTACTAAGGATTGTCCTGGCAATATTGAGCGGCTATCTTTTAAATATCATACTTTAGGTGAGTGGGATATGGTGGAGAAAATATTTATAGAAGCTTTGAGCGGTAGTTTTAATATGCTAATAAAAATAGCTATGATTGTAATTCCTCTTATGGTAGTTTTAGAAGTGGCAAAAGAATTAAGGGTTCTGGAAAAATGGGCAAAACCGTTAGAGCCCCTTATGGGGTTTTTGGGAATGCAAAAGGAAGCAGCTTTTCCGCTTTTGGCGGGATTAGTTTTTGGTCTGGCCTATGGTGCCGGCTTAATTATTGATAGTGCCCGGGAAGGGATTTTAAAACATAAAGATTTAGTGTTAATAAGTATTTTTCTTGTTATCTGTCATTCCTTAATTGAAGATACCCTTTTATTTGTTGCTATTGGGGCAAAGGGAACGGTATTGATAATTTACAGGTTAATCTTAGCTTTGACAGTCACTTTTTTTGTTTCCCGATTGGTAAAATTTAATTGAGAATACTTGTCAATTACGAACAGCTTGATATAATGTAGAAGTAGGAAGTATTTTTTTTAACGAGTAAATGAGAATGAAAATCAATAGCGGAGGTTGTTAATATGGATTGCCATAACTGCAACAGAAGCTGTCATCATGCCGGTGGAAGACACAGGAGACGTTTTGGTTTCTTCTGGCAAAAAGCCCGGAAGGAAATGTGTGAAGAAAAGCTCTTAAAAATAGCCCTGGTTGGTTCGCCCAACGTTGGCAAAAGCATGCTTTTTAATGCCTTAACCGGAGCTTATGTAACTGTATCTAATTACCCGGGGACAACGGTAGAAGTTGCCCGGGGAAAGACTGTAATTCATGGTCAAGAGTATGAAGTTATAGATACCCCGGGGATGTATTCCCTTTTACCGATAACCGAAGAGGAAAAAGTGGCTCGAGACCTTCTTTTAGAAGAAAAGCCCGATATTGTGGTCCATGTTGTTGATGCCAAAAATCTCGGGAGAATGTTACCCTTAACCTACCAGTTAATTGAAGCAGGATTGCCGGTGCTTTTGGCTATTAATATGATGGATGAGGCGGAACAACTGGGACTTGTTATTGACCGGGAAAAAATTGAAAGAGAGCTGGGAATACCGGTAGTTACAATGGCGGCAGCGCAAAATGTGGGAATTCGCGAATTAAAAGAAAGGGTGGCCGAGTATGTTAATAAATAGAATAAAATACCCGGAACCGATTGAAAAAGCTATTGCTGAAATTGAAAAGCTTTTAACCGTGGAATATAAACTTTCGAAACGAAGCTTGGCCCTTTTGCTGCTGCAGAAAGATGAAGCTCTTTTAGCTGAAATCGCAAAGAAAGAACCCCATTATCAAGAAATCCTTAAAATAATTGACGATACTCAAAAGCAATTTAAAGAACCATTAAGCTTTGTGATTGCTTCGGCCCGGCAGGAATTTGCGTTAAATGTAGAAAAGGAAGCTTTAAAAGAAAAGGAAACGGAAAAAGCGAGTATTACCGAATTTTTGCACAAGCTCACGGTAAATCCTATTACGGGTATACCGATCATGTTTTTAATACTTTATTTCGGCATTTATAAGTTTGTGGGAGTTTTTGGGGCCGGAACTTTGGTTGATTTAATTGAAACTTATTTTGAAAGTAATATTAATCCAGTAGTTAATCAGGTTACCGCCCAGGTAATACCGTGGAAGGTTTTGCAGGATTTAATTGCTAATGACTACGGAATAATTACTTTGGGGATTAGGTATGCTGTGGCAATTGTGTTACCGGTGGTGACTTTATACTTTTTAATGTTTTCAATTTTAGAAGATAGTGGCTATCTGCCGCGATTATCGCTTTTAATTGACCGGGCTTTTAAGGTAATAGGTTTATCCGGTCGGGCGGTTATTCCAATGGTTTTGGGGTTTGGCTGCGATACGATGGCGACCATGGTGACCAGAACTCTCGAAACCAACCGGGAAAGGATAATTGCGACGCTTTTATTAGCTCTTGCTATTCCGTGCTCGGCCCAGTTAGGGGTTATCTTAGGGCTTTTGTCCAATAACCCTGAAGCCCTGCTAATCTGGGCTGGAGTTATGATTTTAGTTTTTCTTCTGATAGGGTACTTGTCTTCTCAGCTGCTTCCCGGCAAAAAGGCAGGATTTTATATGGAAATTCCACCTCTAAGAATCCCCAAATTAAAAAATATCCTTACCAAGACTTTTGTGCGGATGAAATGGTATTTTATTGAGATTCTACCCCTGTTTATTTTGGCTTCGGTATTAATCTGGATAGGGAAATTGACCGGGCTCTTTGATCTTATTATTAAAGGCTTAGAGCCAGTAATGCTCTGGATTGGACTTCCACCCAAGGCAGCCCAGGTGTTTCTGTTTGGTTTCTTCCGCCGTGATTACGGGGCAGCAGGTATGTTTGATTTATATCAGAATGGAATTCTGGCCGGCAAGCAGTTAGTGGTTGCTGCTGTAACTTTAACTTTGTTTATTCCCTGCATTGCTCAATTTTCCATGATGTTAAAGGAGCGAGGGACTAAAGTTACTTTGGCTATAACTGCCTTTATCTTGCCTTTTGCCTTTTTCATGGGTTATCTCCTTAATTTGTTGTTGACAGTACTGGGGGTGAACTTTTAATGGAGGCATCTGCTAAACCCCTGGCCATAAGTCTTTATAGTATGAGACCGGGCGAAAAAGGAATTGTAGCTTATTTCAATACCAAAGATGAGGCTATCATCAAAAAATTAATGGCAATGGGAGTAATTCCCGGTCTTCCTATTGCCCTGGAACAGAGATTTCCCAGTTTTATAATAAAGGTAGGCCGGACCAGGGCCGCAATAGATCAAGATATTGCTAAGACCATTTATGTTCGTTTGACAAGCGGTAAGTAACTTCAAGCAGCTTTTGGTACTGTTTTTGGGTAAAATTTAACCACCTCCTGTTAACTATTTTTGGCAGGTTACTTGACAATTGTGTATTAAAAATTGTAAAATAAAAGCAAAATTTAAAGGCGATGGGGCTCGCCTAACGCTCATCTGAGCTAATAGCTCCTACCGAAAGTAAAGTTTTCGGTAGGAGTTTTTTATTTTCTTAGCTCCATAAGGGGGGTAAAATTATGGAAAATACCTGGTTGGTGGCCGCTGAATGGTTAGGGCTTGCGTTAGTAAGCGGTTTAATTGCTGGTTGGACCGGAATCTCTATTTCTTTAGTGGAGATTGCGGTAGGGGTGGTGGCAGGTAACTTTTTAGGCTTACACCCTAACCAATGGGTTAATTTCTTAGCTGGAGTAGGAAGTATTGTTTTAACCTTCCTGGCCGGGGCTGAAGTTGATCCGGTGGTATTACGGACAAAGTTTAGAGAAAGTGTAAGTATTGGATTTCTTTCCTTTCTCTTACCCTTTATCGGGGCTTTTCTCTATGCTTATTACGTCCTCCAATGGACCCTGGAAGCTTCTGAAATTGCAGGGATTGCCCTTTCCACTACCTCAGTTGCAGTGGTTTACGCTGTAATGGTGGAAACCGGTCTTAATGAAACCGAAATAGGCAAAATTATCCTTGCTGCCTGTTTTATTACTGATCTGGGGACGGTAGTTGCTTTAGGTGTGCTTTTTGCCAATTTTAATAGCTGGATGTTTCTTTTTATTGTTGCAACTATCCTGATTTTAGCTTTTGTTCCCCGTTTTACGCCGTTTTTCCTCAATCGTTATGGCAACCGCGTGAGTCAATTGGAAATAAAATATATTTTCTTCCTGCTTTTCTTTCTCGGTGGACTGGCAACTATGGCCAATAGTGAAGCGGTTTTACCGGCCTACCTTTTAGGTTTAGCTGTTGCGGGTTTCTTTTTGCAGGAAAAGACATTGACCGCTCGCCTGCGTACCATAGCTTTTTCCCTACTGACTCCTTTTTATTTCTTAAAAGCTGGTTTATATGTTTCACTGCCCGCGGTAGTTACCGGTGCCGGGATTATAACTGTTGGTCTTATCGTCAAAATTTTGGCTAAATTTCTTGGTGTTTGGCCAACTACCCGGTTTTTTAAATTTGGCCCCCGGGAGGGAATGTATACCACTTTATTGATGTCCACCGGGCTAACTTTTGGTACAATATCTGCTTTGTTTGGCTTAAACCACGGTTACATTGACCAGGTGCAGTATACGATATTAGTAACGGTGGTTATTTTAAGTGCTGTAGTACCGACGATTATTGCCCAGGCCTTTTTCCGGCCTGACCGTGAAGCGGTAACGCGGGAAGAAAAACTTAAAGCAAAGTTAGTCCCTCAACAAAAGGAGGTTAAATAAATCATGTTTAAAAAAATTTTAGTGGGCTATGATGGTTCGCCTTTTGCTAAAAATGCTTTAAATGCGGCTTTAGACCTTGCTAAAAAATACGGGGCTCAAATTACCGTGATAGCGGTAGCTCATGTTCCTGACTTTGCCGAAACCAAGGATGAAGTTGATGGTGTTCTGGAAGATGCTAAAAACTTTTTTGCCAAAGCTCTCGAAGAGGCGCAAAAACTTGCTGCCGGTGAAGGGATAACGGTGACTACCAACGTAGTACCCGGGCATCCGGCAGAGGCTTTGGTTAATCTTGCTGAAGAGGAGGGTTATGATCTAATTGTTTTAGGAGCACGGGGTTTAAGCGGTATTAAACGCTATCTTTTGGGCAGCGTTTCGGAGGCGGTAGTTCGTCTTGCCCACTGCCCGGTATTGATAGTTAAGAGCAAAAAATAAGTATTTGTGTTTACCATAGAGAGGGGGTCAGTATGATTCAAAAAGAACGAGATTGGTCTATACAAACAATATCTGATAATACAGAGATGAATATTCTTTTTTTAAAAACTTTGGAAATTTTGCAAAGTTTAGGACCAGAATTCAGCGAGAACTTAGAGAAAATCCGGGGGTTACAGGAGCGGTTTTTAAACGAGCGCTTTCATCTGGCAGTTCTTGGACAGTTTAAGCGGGGTAAAAGTACTTTTATCAATGCTCTTATTGGGGAAGAATTGCTTCCTACAGCCGTACTACCTTTAACTGCTGTTCCGATTTTTCTTCTCTGGGGGCCCGAGGCCCGGGTACGGGTATTTCTGCAGGAAGGCTTGCAAAATGAAGAATTAAAAGGCCAAGATAAAGAAGAGATAAGTGCTTTTCTTGCCCAATTTGTTACGGAAGCGGGAAATCCTAAAAATTATAAAAAAGTATCTCAGGTGGAAGTATTCTATCCTTCGCTTCTTCTCCAAAAGGGAGTAGTCTTAATTGATACCCCGGGTATTGGTTCAACTTTCCGGCATAATACCGAAACGACTCTAAATTTTTTGCCCCAGTGTGATGCGGCTTTATTTTTGGTTTCGGCAGATCCGCCGATTACGGAGGTGGAAGTAGAATTTTTAAAAGCTGTCAGAACTAAAGTAGCCCATCTTTTTTTCATTTTAAATAAGGTAGATTATCTTAAAAAAGAGGAAATTGCTGCCCTTGTAACATTTATTAAAAATGTTCTGCGAGAACAAGTGGGTATAGAAGGGGAACCACCTCTTTTTTGTGTATCAGCTCGCCTGGGGTTAGAAGCAAGAAAAAGAAATGATCCAGAGCTTTGGGAGCAGAGTGGTTTAGATGAGGTTTGGCATTACCTGATTGATTTTCTTGCCCGGGAGAAAAAGAATGTCTTGCAAACAGCACTGGCAAAGAAAGCTACCGATGTAATTGCCGATGTTTTAATGCGTTTGCAACTTACTCTTCGTTCGCTGGAAATGCCTCTGGCGGAATTAGATGAGCGCCTTAATATCTTTGAGCAAAAAATTCAGGAAGCAAACCAGCAACGAATTTTCTTAGGTGATCTTTTGGTTGGTGACCGGAAACGAATGCTGGAGTTTCTCGAACAACAAGCCGAAAGTTTACGGCAGAAAGCCCGCGCTTACTTACTGGAAATTGTCCGGTCCAATTTAGAGCAGATGGGCGATAATGTAAATGAAACTGAAATTCAAAAAGCCCTGGCGAAGGCGATACCTGAGTTTTTTGAAAAAGAGCTTGGAGAAATGGCAAGGATTTTTGAACAGAGAGTAACCGAAGTTTTAAGACCTTATCAGCAGAAAGTGGAAGAGCTTATTGAGACAGTGCGGAAAACTGCAGCCGAGCTTTTTGACATTCCCTATCATGCTCCCAGCAGCGCTGAAGCATTTGAGATGAAACGCCAGCCTTACTGGGTAACCCAGAAACTGGAAGCTACTTTTAACATTTTTTCGGAAAATACCATTATTAAATTCTTACCTCCTGCTATGCGCCGGGCAAAAATTGCGCAGCGACTGCAAAAACAAGTAAATGATTTGGTTTTAACCAATGTAGAAAATTTACGCTGGGCAACACTGCAAAATCTTGATCAAGCTTTTCGCCAGTTTGGGCTTAGGTTAGAAGAACGTCTCCAAGAAACTATTTTAGCTACTCGAGGAGCTATTCAGGCGGCAAGGGAAAAACGTTTGGAGCATTCTCAGAATATAGCTCAGGAGATTATAAGAGTTCAAACCTTTGTGGACCAATTAAAAGAAATTAAGGAAAAATTCCAGGCAATGTCTTAAATTTTCTTAAAACAAATTGGTCACAAGGAGGGGGTGGGTCATATTCGGCGCGCTATTGAAAACGCTTTTTTATGAAATAAAAATGGAGCTTTTGTTAAGTTAGTTGAAATTAATTATTAAAAAATTTAAAATAAAAAGTGTTTTTACAGTTTCGGAAATGTTTTTTAGCTAATGGTTCCTACCTTTTGTGTTAAAGGTAGGGGCTTAGTTTTTCTGGACAAAAAGAGGGGGATACAATGAATTACTTTGCTGTAGCTCTGGGAGGATTTTTTGGGGCAATTGCGCGGGAAATTACTGGCCGTGCCTTAGGTACAAGCATTTTCCCCGTTAGCACATTAGCAATTAATCTTAGCGGTAGTTTTTTACTTTTATTTTTTATGACCCTGTTTTTAGAAAGAATAACTGTAAGTGATACAGTACGTTTAGGCTTGACTTCTGGATTTTTAGGTGCGTATACCACTTTTTCCACAATGACCAAAGAAATTTATCTATTGCTTTTACAGAGTAAACTTTTAATTGGGTTTGCCTACCTTTTTTTATCCTTAAGTGGTGGGTTTTTATCGGGTATACTTGGTCGTGCTTTAGCTCTTTACCTGGTTAACTTAAATTTCAGGAAAAACACAGTAAAGGATGAGGGTTAATGGTGGACTTATTGTTGATTGGTCTTGGTGGAAGTATTGGGGCCGTTTTAAGATATACCTTTACTAAAAAGATAGGAGAACGCTACCAGGGGGATTGGCCGCTGGCGACGTTTTTAATAAATATAATTGGTTCCTTTGGTATTGGTTTATTATACGGGTTTAAATTAAATCAAGTAATCTGGCTTTTACTTGGTACCGGTTTTTTTGGGGGATTTACGACTTTTTCTACTTATATTTATGAGGCAATTTTTCTTATGGAAGAAGGGTTGTTTTGGAAAAATGTGAATTATTTACTTACATCGATCTTTACTGGGGTAGTTTTCTTTGCTGCGGGGATGTGGTTAGCAAATTTTTTTAAGGGAGGCGTTTAAATGAGTAAGGCAAAATTACTCAAAATTTATGTGGGTGAAGCTACCAAACATGATGGGAAAAATGTGGTTCAGCAAATAATAAAAATTTTAAAAGAAAATAAAATAGCCGGGGTTACGGTGAGCCGTGGAATAATGGGTTATGGAGCCGATGGCATAATTCATGGGACGAAATTACTGGAGCTGTCTGCAGATTTACCGTTGATAATTGATGTGGTCGATAGCGAGGAAAATATTCAAAAAGTGCTTCCAAAAGTATTAGAGGTTTTACCCAAAGGCTTATGTTTTACCCTGGATGTAGACGTGCATTTTTATGGTACCAAAGCAAAGTAAATGGTTTTTTCTTTCCTTGACTTGAACTAATGTTGGCAGTTATATTAAAAAAGAGAATTTTTTGACGAGGGATGAAATGAAACCGGTAAGATTTTTTGCTTTATTTATCCTAATTTTATGCCTGAAAACTATAGCACTGGCAGAAGAACCCCAAATTATTGGCCGAGCCGCAGCGGTTATCAATGTTAACTCCGGAAAATTTGTTTATTTAAAAAATGCCGACCAAAAAATGTATCCTGCAAGCACTACCAAAATAATGACTACCTTAATTGCTCTGGAAAAAGGAAATTTATCCGATAGGGTTTATATCGATAAAGAAGCGTGTTATGTTGAGGGCTCGGCCATCTGGTTGAATCCCGGGGAACAATTAAGCTTGGAAGATTTATTATATTCTATTATGCTTAACTCTGCCAACGATTCGGCGATTGCGGTGGCCAAATACATCGGTGGTGATGTGGCAACTTTTGTGCAGGAAATGAATGATAAGGCCAGGGAATTAGGAGCAAAAAATACCCATTTTGTAAATCCCAATGGCCTTCCCAACGATAACCATTATACCACAGCCAGGGATTTAGCTTTAATTGCCCGGGCTGCTATGCAAAACCCCAAGTTTCGGGAAATTGCAGCGACGAAAACAAAGGTAATAAATCGAGACCCTAAATACTTGCGGTTTTTACAAAACCATAATAAACTTCTGTGGCGGTATGAGGGGGCCAATGGTATTAAGACCGGGTATACCGTAAAAGCCCGGCAATGCCTGGTAGCTTCGGCTGCTCGGGATGGCGAGGAATTTATTGCGGTTGTTTTAGGGAGTGAAGGACGAAATGTTTATGATGATGCTACAAAGCTTTTGGATTACGCTTTTAACAATTTTAAAACAGTAAAGCTCGTTTCTAAAGGGCAGGAATTTGGGAAAGTAGAGGTGGCTGGAGGCAAAGAGCCAGTAAAACTTATAGCGGCAGAAGACCTGTATGATACTGTAAACCGGAGGCAGGAACCCCAGTTTGATTATCAAAAAAAGATAGAAAAGCTCCAAGCTCCGGTAAAAGCTGGTCAAAGGGTAGGGAAGATTGTTGTAAAGGAAAACGAAAATGTTGTTGGGGAAGTAAAATTAGTTGCTTTTAATTCCGTGGAGCCAACCCTTATTTACAGCAGCAGAAAGTTAATTTACCCGGGAGTCCTTTTTTTAGCGGGATTATTTTTAACTTTTCAATTTCTTAAAAAATATGGTAGAATAAAGCCAAAGTATTAAGTCTTTGGCTTTTATTTTTGGAGGGTAATTGATGTTTGACATCTTTAAGGTTGTTTTAAAAAGAATGGCTATTGCTTTCATAAGCTGGGGGGTTGGGCTACTTTTAATTGTTGGTTATAGCTTTTTAATGTACTACCTTTACAGGAATTATTCTTTATGGCATATGCTAAGCGGTGCCGTGCTTTTTTGGGTTATTTTATATTTTATTATTGACTTTTGGGGTTTATTTATCGGATTTGATGAAAGTATAACCAACGAGCAAAAATAATTGAAAACTAAAATAATGATTTTAAGGGAAAAGGACGGGTTTTATGGAGAATATCTTAAGTCAAGTGGGTAAGAAACTTCGTGAAAGTGATTATAAGCTTACTCCGCAGCGGGAAGAAATTTTGCGGGTATTAATTGAAAACCAGGATAAGCATTTAAGTGCTGAAGAAATTTTAGGGCTTGTTAAAGAAAAATCTCCGGAAATTGGCTTAGCCACCGTCTACCGCACCCTTGAAATTTTATATTCTTTAGGCTTGGTACATTGTATGGATTTTGGTGATGGTCGTAAAAGATATGAATTTGAGCTTCTTGAAAGTAAATCGCACCAGCATCATCATTTAATATGTTTAAATTGTGGAAAAATTGAAGAGATTGAGGAAGATTTATTGGAGGAACTGGAAAGGGAAGTATATAAAAATAAAGGTTTTGTCGTAACCAATCACCAGTTAAAAATTTATGGCTTTTGTAGAAATTGTGCGCCAAAAAAGGAAGGGGAGATTTAAATGAGCTGGTTAGAGGGCGAATTTAAACCCCAAAATAAGGGTGTGGCCAAGGTTTTAGGTGAATTAGAAGCAAGAGTTATGGAAATTATCTGGGATTTAGGAGAAGCAACGGTAAAGGATGTCCACCAGATTATTAATCAGGAGAAAAAGCTTGCCTATACCACGATTCTGACCATCATGGGCAGGCTTGCCGATAAAGGGCTTTTAATCAAAAAAAGTATTGGGCTTGCCCATTCCTATACACCGGCGGTAAGCCGGGAGGAATTTTATAATAAGGTTGCCGAAACGGTAGTGGATGGCCTTTTTGAAGAGTTTGCCGAGCCTGCTTTTACCCATTTCTTGAAAAAGGTAGAGAATGATCCGCAGAAACTTGCGGAGTTGGAAAAAATGTTATTAAAAATAAAAGAACAGCAGGGGTAGTATGAGCTTTAAAGTAGTCCATACTTTTTTTCTGTATGCTTTGTTTGGACCTCTTTTTGGCTATACTTTGTTATTATTAATTGGTAAAAGGCTTTTAAAAAATAACAGTTATTTTTGGAGTGAGATTTTAACCATACCGCTTTTAATTCCGGTCTTGGCGGTAATAATTTACTGGGGAAAGCCCTGCCCTCTTTTAACCCTTGCCAACCCTCCTTTAAAGTTTATAGGGGGTTTTTTGTGCTTTTTAGGGGATGGTGCAGCCAAATATTTTACCCCTGTCTTTATATTTGCAGCTTTTTACGGTTTGCACGAGATTATCCGGCCCTATTTCACTTTTAATCGCTTTTTGAAAGCTCACCGGCTAAAGAAAGATGAGCAGTTAAACGGTATTCTTGCTGAACTTAAAGAAAAAATGGGGATAAAAAAAGAAGTTTTTTGTTATCTTGCTCCCGGTAATATCACCATTTTTACCTTTAAATTTGATAAACCGGTGGTAATTGTCGGGGAAGAGTATGCTAAAAGACTGGATTTTGAAGAACTTAAGGCGGTCCTTGCCCATGAACTTGCTCATATTAAAGCTAATGATAGCCTAATAATTAGTCTTTGCCAGTTTGCCACCTACCTCTACTTTTTCGTTCCCGGGCTTAAAAAATATTTTGAAAAGATTTTGTTGTTTAGGGAGCTTAGAGCCGATAAAGTTGCTCTCGGCTATTTAGGTAAAAAAGAACCCTTAGCCAGTGCTCTGGTTAAAACTTACAAATTTGGGGCGAATGCGTCATGGATTGGTTTTGCTTTGGATGTGGGAGGGGATTTTGAAATAAAACGAATGCAGGCCATAATAGAGAGCGATTTGAAAATTCCCCGGAGGAATTTTACCTATTTTGCGGTGATGACTTTGATTGTAAGTTTAAGCTTAATCTTTTTATACTTTATTTGTTAAACGGCGTTAAAACCTCCCCTTTGGAGGTTTTAATTTTTTTGTAACATTTTTGTAACTACAAGATGTAGGAAATTAATTTATAATTAAGTTGAAACTACAAATTAGCGGGTGAGGCAATGAAGATCGGGCATGTAGTTTTACGACAAATGCAGGAAAAAAAGACCAAGGTATTTTTAATGATTCTAAGTATTGCCATCACCATTGGGGGAATCGGAGGAGTTTTACTTACAACTTTTAATTTGCAAAAGGAAGTGGCCGATTACTATGACAAAATTGGTGCAAATATCTTAATTGTACCTGATAAACTTTCCAAGGGGAAGGCCTTTGATGGAGTACCTTTTGCCGAGCAAAAACTAATGGGAATTGATTTGACACTTCCCGACAAAATTAAAACCATTAAAAATAAAGAAAGTATCAGCATAATTTCCCCTAAGGTAGTGGTGAAGGCAAAAGTAAACAACCGGGAAGGGGTGGTTTTAGGAGTAATCTTTGCGGAGGAGTTAAGAGCAAAAAAGTGGTGGCAAATAACCGGACGTAAACCGCAAACCGCGAAAGAAGGGCTAATTGGGGAAAATCTTTACGAAAAACTTGGGAAACCTGGCAAAGTAAAGGTTAATGGTGAAGAGTTTATCATAACCGGAGTGATTAAAAGGACAGGGAGTTTTGAGGATAACAGTTTATTTTTAGATCTTAAAACCGTTCTTTCCCTGTTTAAGATAAATTCTTATACGTTTATTGAGGTAAGTGCTCTGTGTTCAACCTGCCCGATACCGGAAATAGTTAAACAAATCAGAGCGCTGGATCCTACGATAAAGGTTTCGGCAATGGCGGATGCAATTTTTGACCGTAAACTTTTGGTTGAAAATTTTGGGAGTTTCAGCAAGCAAATGGCTTACGGTCTTTTGGTATTAGGTGTTGGAAACTTTTTGATTTTAACCTTTAGTCTTTTTAAAGAAAGGGAAAAGGAGTTGTTGATTTTCAGAACTCTCGGCTTTAACAAGTTAAAGATTTTTAATTTGTATGGCCTGGAAATTTTAATTGTGCTTTTGGTTAGTGAAGTTTTAGGTAGTTTATTAATGGTTGGCTTAGCTGTGGTCTTAGCCAGGATGTTGGGAATTGCTAGCGCCCAACTGTTTTCCTGGCAGTATATAAGTTTTGCCTTAATTGGTGGACTGATTTTATGGGGCATGGTTTCACTGCTACCGGTGGTAAAGGTTTCCCGGTTGGACCATCAGGAAATTTTAAGGGAGTATTAGGAGGAGAAAAATGGCCTACATTCAAGTGGAAAGCATTAGCAAGAAGTATGTTAAAGGCAATGTGGAGACCAAAGTATTGAAAGATGTGAGCTTTCAAGTGGGTAAAGGAGAGTTCTGGATTGTAGCGGGTCCTTCGGGCTCCGGCAAATCAACCTTATTAAGTATCCTTGGAAGCTTAAATGAGCCGGATAGTGGTAGGGTGCTGGTGGATGATTTGGACCTGTTTAGCTTAAGTCACGATGAACGGGCACTTTTTCGCTTAAATTATCTTGGCTTTATCTTTCAAAATTTTCATCTTTTACCTTACTTAACTGCTGTAGAAAATGTTTTGTTACCTACCCTTGCTTATCCCCGGAAAATCAGTAAGGAAAAAGAGGCGCGGGAGCTTTTAAAAATGCTTGGGCTTGAGGGAAAAGAAGAAAAATATCCCAAAGAGCTTTCCGGAGGAGAGCAGGAGCGGGTAGCTATAGCCCGGGCTCTTATCATGGAGCCGGAAATATTGTTAGCCGATGAGCCAACGGGTAACTTGGATAGCAAGACCGGAGAGGAAGTTATGAAGATTTTTGCCGAATTAAATCGCCGGGGTAAGACGATTATCATGGTAACTCATAACCTTGACCATCTTCAATATGCTACCCATGCTTTATTTCTAAAAGATGGTGAGGTTTTGGAAACAAAAACTTTAAAGGAGGCGAATTAAATGACCAAAAAAGAAGAATTTTTAAAACAAAAAAATAGCATGCAGAAAGCTCTGAAAATTATCATTGCGGTTTTGGGAATCATTGCCATAGGATTAACGGTCATGATGTTTGTACCTGCCAAGAAGAAAAAAGAGGGGGCCTATTACGCCGCTGAAATTAATTACTCCGGGCAGGAGAATCAAATGACCGATATTCCAGCGGTGGTCAATAAGGAAGGAAAAATTGAAATACCTTTAGAAGATGTTCAAAAATACGGAATAGTCTACGTGCCTTACAGCCCGACCAAACCGCTGACTGCGTTTTTCTTAAACGACGGAAGATTGGCAGTAGCGGTGAGCATTTGTGAACCGTGCCGGGGCTTTCGCTTTAAAATTCAGGATAATGCGCTGGTTTGTATGACCTGCGGTACGCGCTGGTCTCTGTTAGATAACTTAAAGGGAATTGATGGGGGCTGTACCGCTTACCCGCCCGATGAAATACCGTACGAAGTGAAAGATGGCAAAATTTTGGTAGATAAAAATATTGTAGATGCCTGGCAGCCGAGGGTTTAATATGAGGGGTTTGAACGTTAAAAGCTTCTTTTTAGGCCGGCGGGGTCGGTTAGCTACAAAAACTCTTTTGGTTTTATTAGTTTTTGCTCTTTTCCTTACCATCGGCTTAACTATAAGCAATTTAAATACTTATTTACAAACGGAAAAGGAAAAACGGGGGCAGCGTATTGCCGTGACTGCTGCCACCGAGCAGTTTAGTTTTACTTACCAAAATATCACGTTAGTTTCAGGAAATTACGAGTTAAACTATATTCCAGAAAGTGAAGCTGTAAAGTTTTACAATACTTTTAAACGGCAAATTACCGTTTATGCTCCAAAGAAAGTTCGGTTTTTTACAGTTAATGGACAAAAAACGGCTGTAATTTATCTTGATTTTTCAGAAGAAAAGAAATACCGGCCTTACTGGGAGGTTTTGGGTAAATATCCTGAAAGAGCAGGTGAAATACTGGCAGGATCCGACCTTGCCCGGGAATATAAGCTTAAGGTTGGGGATTTAATTGATTTTGGGGCTTTCAAAGGGAAGGTTGTCGGGATTTTAAAGCCTACCGGTAAAAACGAAGATGGGTTTTTCTTTGCAAGCCTTAAAGAAAGCTCTGCTCCTCCGGACTATTTTCTCCTTCAAGCAATTTTAAAACCCGGGGATGATACGGTAAAATCTAAAGCTTATGAGCTTTTTCCGGATTTAAATATTGACTTTATTATGGGACCAGAAGAACAGCGCTTTAACTTACTTTTAAGGTACCAGGTATTTGGTAGTGTCTTAGCGGTTGTTCTTTTAATAATGGGATTTCTTTTGGTAAAGTCGTTTTTGGAAAATGACCTTTTGGGAAGAAGCCGGGAGATAGGAATTTTTGCGGCTTTAGGCTTTAAAACAAAAGTTATTGTGAAAATAATCTTAATGGAAGACTTGCTGGCGGTTTTGTTAGGAGTTCTGGCCGCCTGGCCGCTGGGATTGATGGTTACTAAGGTAATTTTGCAAAAGTTAGCCATTCCTTATAGGATACTGTTAAGTGGTATAAACATTGCGTTTTTGTCTTCTTTTTTAATTGCGGTGGGGATGAATTATTATAAATTAGGGCAAATTTTAAGGTTACCGATAACCGAACTTTTACGAGGTAATGCCGGGGATTAACCCGGCATTTTTTGTTGCAAGATTTCTTGAAAAAAAGGATAATGAAAAAAGAGGTGAGGTGACGGGGGGATGGGTACCATTAAGTTATCCCTGGATTTTGAAGACCGGGTAGGGTTAGTCTTGGATGTTTCCAGGGTTATTTCTGCCAGAAATTTAAATATTATTACTTTTCAAGTGCTTCCCGGAAGAATGTTTTTGGAGATAGAGAAAACGGATAAAAAAACTTTAAAGCAAATTATCGATGACTTAAAAAATATTCCCAAAGTATTAAAGGTTCATCCCATTGAAATAATGCCCTATGAGCAAAAGGAGCAGCAGCTTAGAGCTGTTCTTGATACGGTTAATGAGGGTATAATTGCGATCGATAGTCACGGTACCATTTCTATATGCAATCAGAGCTGTGCCGAGATCTTTGGTATTCCGGTAGAAAGGGTAATCGGGCAGAATGTGGGTAAGCTTTTAGCAAACGATATTCCCATGCTAAAAACGTTAAAAACCGGTGAAAGTTACAACAACCAGGAAATAATTATTAATGTTGAAGGTAGAAGACTTCATTATCTTACTTCCGGACGACCGATAAAGGACCGCTTGGGCAATATTGTAGGGGTGGTTGCGGTTTTAAAGCCCATGTCGGAAGTCCGGGAACTGGTTTATGCTTTAACCAAACCGTCGTTAAATAGCTTTAACGATATCATCTATACCTCTGAAAAAATGCGCTTTGTGGTAGAAATGGCCAAAAAAGTAGCAAGAACCGATACCACTGTGTTAATCCGGGGAGAATCGGGGACCGGCAAGGAGCTGTTTGCCCGGGCTATTCACTTAGAGAGCCCGAGGAGAACCAAGCCTTTTGTTCCCTTAAACTGTGCGGCGGTTCCGGAGAGTTTGTTGGAATCGGAACTTTTTGGTTATGTGGAAGGGGCTTTTACCGGAGCAAAAAAGGGAGGAAAACAGGGGCTTTTAGAGTTTGCCCATGAGGGGACGTTGTTTTTAGATGAAATTGCCGAACTTCCTACCCACCTGCAGGCCAAACTTTTGCGCGTCCTGCAGGAAGGGAAGGTGCGCCGGATTGGCGGTCAAGAAGAGATACCGGTGGATATTAGAATAATTGCTGCAACTAACCGCAACTTAGAGGGGATGGTCCGGGAAGGAAAGTTCCGGGAAGACCTGTATTTTCGCTTAAATGTTTTTCCACTACAAATTCCGCCTTTAAGGGAGCGGGTGGAGGATATTGAAGTGTTGACCTACCATTTTTTAAATACTTTTGCCAAAAGGCGGGGAATACAGTACTTTGAAATAACGGAAAATGCCTTAAATAAGCTTAAAGCGTATAGCTGGCCAGGCAATGTCCGGGAACTGCAAAACGTCATTGAACGGGCTTTAACCTTAGCGGATGATGGGGTTATCGAAGCCAAAGATATTATTTTAGATAACCCCCAAAATACCTATTTTGTTGCCCGGACTTTAGAAGAAGCGGTTAACCAGGTGGAGAAGGAACTTATTGAAAGAGCTTTAAAACAATACCCTTCCATCAGGCAGGCAGCCAGAAGTTTGGGGGTAACCCATACTACCTTGCGCAATAAAATAAAAAAACTAAAGCTTACCAATAAAGTAGTAGAGTAACTTTAAATATTCTTCAACAACTACTATAGTTTGCCTTAATCTTAACAATCCGCGGGCGTTTGGCAGTTCACCGGCGGGGTAGACAACGGTGGCGTTAACCCCCCGGTCGTTATACATTTTTTTAACCCGCAAAGTATGATAGGCAGAGGTGACCACTAAAATTCTTTTCCAGCGGTTCTGATAATAAATATTTGCGGTTAATAAAACGTTTTCGTAGGTGTTTTCGCTACTGCTCTCCAGTAAAAGAGCCGGAGCGGGAACACCTTTTTTTAGCGCTTCTTTGGCCATGACGCTGGCGTCTTTTGGCTCTCTGGTAAAACTGCCTCCTGACAGCAAAAGATAGCGTCCGTAATCGTTTTTCCAGAGGTTAATACCTAAATTTAACCTTTCCCTGGTACTCTCGCCTAAATCTCCCTTCTTGGTAAGGCCCCCGCTTAAAACCACGACGGCATCGGCTGGTTGAGGATTTTCCTTAATTGTTAAGGGTAAGGCAAGATAGTAATTTAACGGGAAAAACCAGGCGGCGATTAAAAAAATTAAGGTAAGTCCGAAGAATGCAAAAATAATCTTTTTGAAGTTCATATTCTCACCCGGAAAAAAGATTCTATTTTTTAGGCAAAAAAACCTTTTTTTCGCATAAATTTTTATAAATTAGAGCTTTTGGAGGGGTAGGATGGAGGCCGTAGGTGTTGTTGGGAGTCCGAGGCGCCGGGGAAATACCGAGTATTTGGTCAGGTATTATTTAAAACAACTTACCAAAGAGCTGTCAACGGAAATAATTCCCCTGGCGGAAAGAAAAATTGCTGCTTGCAGGGGTTGTAGAAGATGTCAGGCGACGGGGGAGTGCCAAATCCGGGATGATTTCCAGGGAATCTATCCGATTGTTGTTAAAAGCAAAGTCCTGGTTTTGGGCACACCGGTTTACTACAGCGGAATGTCTCCTTTGCTTTCGGCGTTTTTAAGCCGTCTTGGCATGTTATCTTCCAGCAGGGGTCGAGAATTAGGCGGGAAAATAGGTGTGGGAATTGTCACGGGAAGAAGAGCGGGGCACAATATGGTGTTGGCACAGTTACTGCAGTTTTATTTTTACCACGGCTTGATCATTCCCGGAGGCCCGTACTGGACAATAGGTTTTGGAGGTGGAAGAGGGGAAATAAAAAACGACCGGGAGATATATACCGTGCTAAGCGCCCATGCGGCTTTTACGCTAAAGATTTTTAAAAAACTGGGGGGAGAGTAATGAAGGAGTGGGGTCTTGCCCTTGGGGGAGGCTTTTTAAGAGGGGCTGCTCACATTGGAGTACTGAAAGTTTTGGAAAAAGAGGGGTTAAAACCTTCGATAGTATCCGGCACCAGTGTCGGTGGGATTATAGCCCTTTTATATGGAGCGGGGTTGTCGCCTAAGGATATGGAGGAACTTGCTCTTCAAATTAAACCCAAAGACCTCTATAACTGTTTATTTACCGCGGGAGTAGGTATTTTTATCATAAGTTATAATTTATTAAAGCTTTTTGGCTATCAAAATAATAAATTAAAGTTTCCTTTAGGAATCTTTAGACCCATTGGTTTACAGCGAAAAATTGAAAAGGAATTAGGAACGCTTAATATAAATCAATTAAAAGAACAGGTTGCGGTGATAAGTGTAGACCTCTATTCCGGCAGAAGGGTGGTTTTTGGCAATTTTCCAGGGGAGTTTCTACGGGGAATAAACGATTATATTGCTGTCCGGGACGCTTTATTGGTGACTGCTTTGGAGGCGACCTCGGCAGTTCCCGGAATTTTTACTCCGGTAAAATTTTATGACTACTTGTTAACCGATGGGGGAGTTGTGGAAAATGTGCCGGTCAGAATTTTAGCTAATTTAGGTTACGAAAAAATTATTGGAGTTGCCTTGACAAACCCAGAGGAAAATAAGTACCATATTAAAAACATTATTGATGTGCTGGGAAGTTCAATGGAGATAATTATGACATCCAATACCGAAAAAGATGTGGAACGATTCGCCGATTTAGTATTAAGACCCCGAGTTTCGGGGATGGATTGGAATGATTTTGCTTTAATACCCTGGGCCATTCGGCGGGGAGAAGAAGAGGCTTATGATAATCTTGACAAAATTGCTGAAATTGTTTCTTAGAAAGAGGTCTTAAATGGAATTCAATTTTACTCCAATTCCTGCAGTTTTTTGCAAAAAATTAAACCGTTTTGTAGGTGAAGTGGTTTTAAAGGGAGAAAAGGTGTTGGTCCATATTCCCAATTCCGGCCGACTGGCGGAAATTTTAACCGAAGGTCGGCTGGTGTATTTACGGGAAGGCAAAAATCCTGGCCGAAAGTATCAATATGACCTGGTTTTAGCGCAAATGCCGGAATCTTTGGTTTTAGTTGATAGCCTTCTTCCCAATAAAATTGCGCAGGGGCTGTTAGAGAAAGGTATTATAAAGCCTTTTTCTCGGGAGATAGACCAAGTAGTAGCGGAGCAGACCAAGGGGCAGTCCCGCTTTGATTTCAAAGTTCAACTTCGGGATAAGACTGGTTTTATTGAGGTGAAGTCCGTAACCTTGGTGGAAGGGAAGTATGCTCTTTTTCCCGATGCCCCAACTCCACGGGGAGTAAGGCATTTGGAGGAATTAAGAGCTTTATCTTCTCAATATTTAACAGCGGTGGTTTTTTTAATTTGCCGGGAGGATGCAAAAGTATTTAAACCAAATGATAAATGTGACCCGTACTTTGCTTCAGCGTTAAAAAAAGCGGCAATGGCGGGGGTGTATATTAAAGCTTACCGTTTAAAGTTAGACTTAAAAGGAGTTTACTTTGACCGGGAAATGGAGGTAGTTTTATAATTACTAAAAAAATCCTTGGGGTTAGCCTTGGAAGCTCGCGCCGGGATTTTGCCTTTACTTTAAAAGTGGGACATACCACTTTTTTTGTGAAAAGAACCGGTACCGACGGGGATATAGCCCGGGCAATTAAGTTATTAAAAGACGAGGAATATGATGCGGCGGGAATTGGAGGAATAAATTTTTATTATTACCTGGGTAAGAAAAGGTATCCGCTTTTAGAGGCACAAAAAATTAAAAAGGCAACTTCCAAACCTTTGGCGGATGGAAGCTTTATTAAACCTCTATTGGATTTAAAGGCAGTAGAACTTGCCCAAAAACTTCAATTGCTCCCCCAAAATTTTAACGCACTTCTAACATCCTATTTGGACAGGCCCTGGTTATATGCTGGATTAAGGAAGGCGGGGGCTAAGAAAGTTTTAATTGGGGATGCGGCTTTTGCCCTAAAGTTACCCCTTTTTTTCCCGGGGGAAAAACTTTTTACGATAGCAGGAAATTTAACTTTACCGGTACTAAGAACAATACCAATAAAATACCTTTATCCTTTAGGGGCAAAACAGGAAAAAAATACCCCACGCTACAATAAAGTTTTTAGCCGCTGTCAGGTGGTGGCCGGGGATTTCCACTTTTTACGGCGGTATTGTCCTGATTTAACGGGAAAAGTAATTATTACCACTACCTTGCGGAGGGAAGATATAGCTTTTTTAAAAAGCAAAGGGGCCTTGGCGGTAGTAGGTTCGGGTGGGGATTTTCAGGGAATTAGTCCGGGGGCCAATCTTTTAGAAGCTATGGCTTGTGCTTATTTTAAGAAAAATCCCGGGGGAATTACCAAAGAAGAGTTTGCAAATTTTTTAGAGGCTATTTCCTATAAACCACTGGTTCAAATATTTTCGAAATAAAAAAAGTAATTGATGAGGAGGCAAGGACGATGAAGGAAATTTTAAAAACCGGTATTGGGAGCATGCCACTGGTAGATGCCACAAAAAACCTGGAAATTATCAAGGAAGCGTTACCGCAAATACCCCACTGGCCCCAGATGCCCCAGCGGGGTGTGGCGGAGCATTTTGTTTTTCAGTTTTTACGGCCGTTAACGGAAGTGGGGTTACTGCAGGTAGAAGGAAATAAAGGAATTTTTAAGAAAGATGAAACCTTTCCCGAAAAATTAACATTCTTTTATGAAAAGTATTTTGAAGCTCTTGAAAAAAGGGATTATGCTTTTTTTGCCATGCCCCGGGAAAGTGGAGAAGGGCTTTATCTTTTGGTGGAAAAATTTAATGAGTATTTTCCCAGGGCCCTGGCGGTAAAAGGGCAAATGGCCGGCCCTTTGAGCATCTTACTTACCCTTACCGATGAAAACAAGATACCGGCCTTTTACGATCCGGAGATTCGGGAAGCAGTGGTTAAGACTTTAGTTATGTCGGCTCGCTGGCAGGTAAATTTTTTAAAAAATACCGGAAGGAAGGTTTATTTATTTGTGGATGATCCGGCAATTGCCAATTACGGCAGTTTCACCCATCTTACTTTAAAACGGGAAGAGGTAGTAGGAGTTTTAAAAGAAATCATTGACGGGATTTTAGAAGAAGGAGGTATACCCGGAGTCCACTCCTGTGCCGGTATCGACTGGTCAATAGTAACGGAAGCTGGAGCACAGGTTGTATCGGTAGATGCTTATAACTATCTTGATTCCCTGTTTCCGTATAAAGAAGAAATTAAAAGTTTATTAAATACCGGGGGAATTTTAGCCCTGGGGATTATTCCTACCGGCCCGGAAATAGAAAATTATAGTTTAGAAGA
Organism: Carboxydothermus ferrireducens DSM 11255; assembly: GCF_000427565.1. Classification (NCBI taxonomy): domain Bacteria; kingdom Bacillati; phylum Bacillota; class Clostridia; order Thermoanaerobacterales; family Thermoanaerobacteraceae; genus Carboxydothermus; species Carboxydothermus ferrireducens. The sequence continues at coordinate 56,253 of NZ_ATYG01000012.1, read as the reverse complement.
CCTCTACAAGGATTATGAACAAAAAGTTAATTTGTTAAGGGAAATGGGAGTAGTTTCGGATAATTCGAATATCATGCTGACTCCGGCCTGTGGCACGGGGCTTTTACTTCCGGAGCATGCGGAAAAGATATACGGCCTTTTGCGGGATTTTGGAAAGGAAATCACCAATGATTGATTTACACGTACACACCGTTTATTCCGGGCACGGGGAAGGGGAGTTTGAGGATTATATCCAAAAAGCCCGGGAAAAAGGAGTTACGGAACTTGGTTTTAGTGAACATTTTCCCATGGCATTATATGGAAAAGACTTTCCGGGGTATTCCATGGAGGTTAACGATTGGCCCAAATACTTAAGAAAGCTTTTTAAGTTAAAGGAAACGTACCCTTTTTTAAAAATTGGGCTGGAAGTGGATTATTTTCCTGAAAGTGAAGGGAAAATCAAAAAAGCTTTAAAAGATTTACCGGTGGATTATCTTATTGGCTCGGTTCATTTTATAGACAACTGGCCTTTTGACGATCCCGCGGAAATTGAAAGCTATCGAGGTAAAGATTTAAAAGAGCTGACAGCAAAATATTTTGATTTAGTTAAAAAAGTGATTAGATCAGGGATTTTTAATGTTATCGGCCACTTGGATTTAATAAAGAAATTTGGCCTGGTTAGCTTTGCACTTATTGAGCCCCATTTACCGGAAATTTTCCTGGAATTAAAAAATTCCGGGATGGTGCTGGAAATTAACACCGCAGGCTTACGCTATCCGGCTAAGGAGCAATATCCAAGTAAAATTATCATTGAGGAAGCGGTAAGGGAAAAAATCCCTCTTACTACCGGCTCCGACGCCCATAAGCCGGAGCACCTTGCCTATAAATTTCCGGAAATTTACCAGATGTTAGAGGAAATTGGCGTAAAAAACCTTACAACTTTTGCAAATCAAAAAGCCCGGGAAATTCCTTTAAACCGCCCGTAACTGGGCGGTTTTTTTTTGTGATTTAAAACACAGAAATTTTGTTTTTAATAATTTAAACTGCAATACAAAGGGGGTGTACTGTTATAAAGCAATGAGAGAAAGAAAAGATAAATTAAAAAAAATGTTTTGGACGATAATAGGAAGTTTTTTCGGTATTGGGGCTATTTCTTTTTTAGCGTTTATTTACAAGTTACCACTGCTTTTGCCCTCGTTGGGAGCCACCGCGGTAATCCTTTTTAGCGCCTATGAAAGTCCTTTTGCCAGACCAAAAAGCGTTTTGGGTGGGCATATAATTTCGGCTACCGTTGGAGTGTTTATTGCCCATTTAGCAGGTAGTAACTGGTGGAGTATTGCACTTGGAGTTACTTTGGCAATTGGGGCTATGATTCATTTTAAGACTTTACATCCCCCGGGAGGTGCTACAGCCTTTATGGCAGTTTATAACGCTCCCGGTTGGTGGTTTATCTTAGCTCCGGTGGCGGCAGGGGCGACTTTGTTACTTTTAATAGCGGCTTTAGTAAAAAAACTTGAACAATTACGGTTTTTTTAAAAAAGTATTTGGACGTGAAAGAAATTTGTAAGAATTCAGGGGTAAACTTATTCAAGAATATAAAGAATGTTAAAACGAGGTGGTTTAGGTGAAGTACAAAGTAAAGCTTACCCGGCGTCAGTTTTTGAAAGGTACGGCTGCTGCCGGTGTTCTGCTGGGAGCCGGAGGCGGAAGGGTACTGGTTAAAAAAGCTTTAGCCGATAACCGTGCTCGGGAAGTTAAATTTGTTCGTACTACCTGTTCGCCCAACTGCACCAGCGCTTGTGGGATTAAAGCAATGGTAGTGGATGGGCAAATTAAAGCATTATTTCCCACTAATGACTATCCGGACCCGGAATACAACCCCAGAGGTTGTTTACGGGGGATATCTTTTATTAACTTGATATACGGTCCAGACCGGCTCAAAGGGCCCAGAATTAAGGAAGGTGGCCGGGGATTAAAAGGGAAATTTAGAGATGTATCCTGGGAGGAAGCTTTAGATTATACTGCTCGAAGGCTTAAAGAAATTGCGGAAAAATATGGGCCTGAATCAATAGGTGTTAGTTTCCAAGTAGGGGGTACCGGCTACGTCCATAAGGGAGCTATGGTAGCATTAGCTACCCTTGCTGGCTGGACCTTGCATCACGCTTACGATTTAAACGGGGATTTACCAATGTTCTGGCCCCAGACTTTTGGAGTGCAAACGGAAGAGTTGGAACCTTTAGAATGGGTAAACTCGCGCTATACTGCTATATTTGGTTCCAACGTTATGGTGACCCGGCTTATTGACTCGGATTTACTTTTGGAATCGAAAAAGCGGGGCGGTAAGGTTGTAGTTTTTGACCCCAACTACTCGCCAACGGCAGCTAAAGCCGATGAATTTTACCGGATAAAAGTTTCCAGTGATGCTGCCCTGGCTCTGGGAATTGCCCGGATAATTGTAGAAGAAAAACTTTATGATGAACCGTTTATTAAAACTTATACCGACTTACCGCTTTTAGTTCGCTTAGATAACGGCAAACGTTTGAAAGCTGCTGATGTGGCCGGACTTGCCCTGCCGGCAGGTGTGCCTCCTTACCGGGATGTTTTTGTAGCCTATAACGGCAAGTTTTTAGCGGTAAATCCGGAAAAACTGGAAATGCCCTTAGATGTAGCGCTGGAGGGAGAATATACCGTTACTTTAAAAAATGGCCAAACCGTCAAGGTAAAGCCCGTATTTCAGCTTTTAAAGGAAAGCCTCAAAGTTTATACGCCGGAATTTGTAGAGCGGGAAACCGGCGTAAAGGCAGAGGATGTAGTAAAAATAGCCCGGGAAATGGCTACGATAAAACCGCTTCACATTATTTATGGGGCGAGCAATTATCAGTGGTATCACGGCGATTTAAAAGGCCGGGCGTTAGCGTTGATAGTGGTACTTACCGGCAACCTTGGGAAACCAGGAGCGGGGATTTCTACTTACGCAGGACAGTACCGGATCAGGTTAAAAGTAAACAAATGGTGGTTTCCGGAAGGAAAGAAAGCAAAGTGGTATCCCTGGCTTTATATCCTACACGGACCTACGGAAAACATGGTGGCCCCTAAGCCCAAAAATGGAATAAAGGCTTTAATTTTTGGCTGGCACAACCCCTTTGACCAGCACAATATGGCCAATCGCCTGCGAGAAATGGTGGAAAAGGGTGAGTTAGAGTTTGTGGTAGCTATAGATTTTCAAAACTCCACCAGCTGTCAGTGGAGCGATGTGGTATTACCGGGTGTTACCTGGTATGAAAAAACCGAACTTACCGCAACGCCGGTGCATCCATATCTGCAACTTCAGCAACCGGCAATAAAACCACTATATAATTGTAAGCCGGAACTCTGGATATTTAGAGAACTGGCCAAAAGAATCAATCCGGAATTTGAAAAGCACTTCTTCCCCGGCCTTGATCCGGATAAAGCGGCGGAAAAGGCCATTGAACTGATGTTGGCTACCGGTGGTCCAACGGTAGCAGGGATTACCTTAGAACAACTGAAGAAGGGGCCAGTAAGATTAAAACTGGGGACTCCTGGAAACAGGCAAATAATGTTTTACGAACAGATCGTTGAGAAAAAGCCATTCCCGCCGGAGAGCTTACCGGTACCCCTTGAAAAAACCGCGCAATTTGTTAAAAGCGGGCGGATTGAGTTTTACAAAGACGAAGATATTTTCTTAAAACTTGGCGAGCAGCTGCCGGTGTACAAACCACCTTTTGAAGAAAGCGAGTATGCTTTGGACCCAAGTAGCAAAGGTAAATACCAGTTTGCCTTTATCACCAGGAACTCGCTGTATCGGGTTCACTCCACCCATTCCAACAATATTTGGATGGAAGAGTTGCACAACAATAAGCCCAAGGTTTTTCTTAACCCTAAAGATGCCGAAACAAAAGGTATCAAAGAAGGGGACCTGGTAGAGGTATATAACAGCCGGGGTAAAGTTAAAGGTTACGCCGTTTTGGATCCCGGTATAGGTGAAAAAGTCATAGTTTTTGAACAGGGCTGGTGGAGCCGTTATTTAAAGGAAACCTCCTACAACTCCTTAACCTATCCGTTTATTAAACCGACGCACGAGGTGTATTTTGTACCCGGTGTGTGGAGCCCGAATACGGCCTGGAATGAATGCCTGTGTGATGTGAGAAAGGTGGGTGAAAGTTAATGCGTTACGGTATGGTCATAGACCTTGATAAATGCATTGGCTGCAGGACCTGTGCGGTAATTTGTAAAGAACATAATTCCCAGCCTCCGGGGACCTGGTGGAACCGGGTTTTTACCCCGGGGAGCGAAGAACACCAAACGGCGGTGGAAAAAGACGGGCATTTGCAGATGTATTTTTTGCCGGTAGCCTGCCAGATGTGTGAAAATGCTCCCTGTGTCAAAGTTTGTCCCGTAGGGGCCACTTATACCGACGATAAGGGGCGGGTATTGGTAGATTATGAGCGTTGCATAGGCTGTCGCTACTGTATGACTGCTTGTCCCTATGGTGTTCGCCAGTTTAACTGGGAAGACCCGAAAAAAGCTAAAGACCGGGTTGGATACATGAAGGGGTACAGCTACGGTTATCCCTTTGACCACCGGGACAAGGATGACCGACTGGTTTATACCCAAAACCGTCCGAAAGGCGTAGTAGAGAAATGCACTTTTTGTGTCCAGTATACCGATAAAGGAGAACTTCCGGCTTGTGTTCAGGCTTGCCCGGCCCATGCCAGAATATTTGGTGACCTTGACGACAAAGATTCCGAAATTAGTAAATTAGTCCATGAAAGACAGGTCGTTCAGTTAAAAGAACATTTAGGAACTAAACCCAAAGTCTATTATCTGGCGCCAACTAAGGGAAGACGGTAAAAGGAGGCAATACAATGAAAAAGTTAAATCAATTATTATTGATTGGCATACTGCTGTTTGTAATTAGCATTATTGCCTGGGGCTATCAGTTAAGCCAGGGCCTGGTGGTAACCAACCTGCGTAACCCCTTTAGCTGGGGACTTTATATCGCTACCTTTGCTTTTTTTGTGGGTATTGCTGCCGGGGGTTTAATTGTGTCATCGTCAATTTATCTTTTTGGTATCGAACAGTTAAAGCCTTTCACCCGGATTGCTTCCCTTTCGGCTTTTGCCAGTATTGTAGGCGCTGGTGCAATAATCTTACCCGATATTGGTCGACCGGAGCGAATTTATAACATGCTCTTACATCCCAATTTTCGTTCACCCCTGGTGTGGGATGTTATCGTAATTTCGTGTTACTTAATCCTAACCTTTTTAAGTGTTTATTTTCAGCTTTTGCCGGAATGGAAAAAGGAAAACCGGGGCTTTTTAAACGGCTGGACCAAAAATTTAAGTCAGGAACAGGTAGAAGATATTTCCCGGCTTTGGGCTAAAAGGGTTTCATTAATTGGTCTTCCCTTTGCGGTCTTGATTCATACCGTAACTGCTCTTATCTTTGCGACGCAAGCTTCCCGGGATTGGTGGCATACTGCCGTGCTGCCGCCGGATTTTATCGCGGTGGCTACCGCTTCCGGAACAGCCCTGGTGATGCTTATCTCTTTGTTAGTTGCAGGAAAAGAACGGTTTGTGCAGTATAAAGGAGCGTTTAAAAGCTTTGCCTTTATTATTGCCGGTTCCTTAATTGTTCACTTTTTCTTCATGTATATTGATTTTTTAGTGCGCTGGTGGTGGGGAGTGCCTGAAGAGCTGAACCCTCTGGCACTGGTATTTAAAAAGTATGGCTTTATTCACCTTTTAGAAGTAGCGTTACCAGCTTTTGTTATGATTTATTTCCTTACCCCAAAGGGCAGGGAGTCCTACAACGGCCTAATTACTGGAAGCATCCTTTTATTTATCGGGGTGTTTGCCCATCGTTTCCTTTTAATGCCAGCTTCGTATAATGTATTTCCGCTTAATTTTACCTTACCGGATACGGAGGCAGAAATGGTCAATTACCCGATTGCTATTGGGGTTTATAAGAAAGGGGCCGCGGTGTTTGCCAGCTTTTGGCATTACGCCCCTTCTCCGGTGGAAATAGCAGTAGCTCTTCTTCCTTTTGCCCTGGTAATTATCATCCTGACATTTATGCTTAAAACTTATAAATTTTTACCCGATACTAAATAATTCACCTTTTTCCGAACGCCGCCCGTAATTGGGCGGTTTTTTTTGCCTTCAAAATTTCTGTGATAAAAGTCACACATTTAAGCAGGATTTTTTTTACCTTTGTAGAATTGAATAGTGGAGAAAAGTGGTTTAAAGTGGTGCGAATTTGGTTAAGGTGGGGAAGCCGATGTTTATGGGGGAGTATTCCCATACCATGGATGCCAAGGGGCGGGTCTTTATTCCGGCTCGTTTCCGCGAGGAGCTGGGAGAAAAGTTTATTGTCACCAAAGGGCTGGATCATTGCCTTTTTGTATTCCCCCAGAAGGAATGGAAAGTTATAGAAGAAAAAATAAAAGCGCTTCCCTTTACCAATCAAGATGCCCGGGCCTTTGTCCGGTTATTTTTTGCCGGAGCCGCCGAGTGTGAGCAGGACAAACAGGGCAGGGTATTGCTGCCCAACCATTTAAGGGAATACGCCAAACTTGATAAAGAGGTAGTTATAGTGGGAGTTGGTACCCGGGTGGAAATTTGGAGTCAGGAACTCTGGAACAATTACTGCAACGGGGCTCAGGCAGCTTATGAAGAAATTGCCGAAAAAATGGTTGACTTTTTATTATAGAGGGATTTAATATGGAGTTTTCCCATGTGCCGGTGTTGCTTAATGAAACAATTGAACATTTAAACCTTAAAGCTGGCGGAGTATATGTGGATGCCACTTTGGGTGGTGGGGGCCACAGTGAAGAAATATTAAAAAGGGCTGACTGCCGGGTAGTGGGATTGGATCAGGATGAAGATGCTTTAAACCATGCCGCCAAACGATTAGCACCTTTTGGCGATAGATTTATTCCGGTTAAGAGCAATTTTCGCAACATAAGAAAAGTTGTTTACCGTCTGGGTCTTGATGCGGTAGATGGGGTATTAATGGATCTGGGGGTTTCGTCTTTTCAGCTGGATAATCCTCTAAAAGGCTTTAGTTTTCAGCATGATGGCCCGCTGGATATGCGGATGGATCCCCAAAACCCAAAGACGGCAGCGGATGTGGTAAATACTTATCCCGAAAAAGAACTAATAAGAATTTTTTACGAATACGGGGAAGAAAGGTATGCCCCGCAAATTGCCCGGGCTATTGTAAAACGCCGGGAAAAAAAGCCTTTTACCTCTACATTAGAACTTGCCGAGGAAATAATTCGGGCTGTACCTGCCAAAGCCCGAAGGGAAAAACATCCCGCCAAAAAGGTCTTTCAGGCCATAAGAATTGAAGTTAATGATGAATTGAGCAGTTTGGAAGAGGGCTTAGTGGGTGCGGTGGAAGTTTTAAAGCCCGGAGGGCGGATTGTGGTCATAACTTTTCATTCCCTGGAGGACCGGCTGGTAAAAAATTTTTTCCGACGGGAAGAAAATCCGTGTATTTGTCCAAAGGACTTTCCCATGTGCGTTTGCGGCAAAAAACCAAGGCTTAAAGTTATTACGAAAAAACCGGTGGTTCCAAGTCAGGAGGAAATTGAAAAGAATCGCCGCGCTCATAGTGCCAAGCTTAGAGCTGCCGAAAAATTATCTTTTGCATAAAATAAAAGGAGCGTGAATAAGTTGGTACTGGCAAAAGAAAAACCGGTGATTTCAGAACAACCTAAAATAAAGAAAAAACCCAAAAAGGATTTAATTCTGGGGTTAAAAATTTGGGCAGTAGGAACTCTTTTTCTCTTTTTGTCCGGGGTTTCTTTTGCCACCGTTTTTGCCTATAGAGCTTCGCTGGGTTACGAGATTGCCCGACTTAAAAAAGAAATCAATGCCTTAAAAATCCAAAACGATGCTTTAAAAATGGAGATAGCCTCAATTGATAACAGCAAGGAAATTGAAAAAATAGCCCTATCCCGGGGAATGGAAAAAGCAACCGATAATGTCATGTATGTTGCGATCAAACTGCCGGAAGAAAAGAAGGAAATTCCTAAAACAGAAAAAAGTGGGAATCGGTTAATTGCTTTATTAACCCGCGTATTTAACCGTTAGGAAGAAAGTCGAAGGAGGCCATTAGTTTGCAAAATTATAAAACCATTTATAAAAAAAGAACCGGTGCATTATTCTTGCTTTTAGCTGCTTTTGCCTCCATAATCATTGTGAGGCTTTTTTATTTGCAGGTGATAAAAGCCGAGACTTTAAGAAGTGAAGCTTTAGCAGACCGGCAAAGTGAAATAATTTTACCGCCGCAAAGGGGAAATATTTATGATCGCAACGGAAATTTATTAGCCCAGTCCATCAGTGTGGAATCATTAGTAGCAAATCCCAAACAGTTGATGAAATATTATTACGATGAAACCAAGGAAGCTCCTCCAGAAGATAAGGAAAAGGATGGGAAAAACCTAAAGCCCAAGCCTTTAGGTTTACTGGTAGATAAGTTAAGCCAGATTTTAAATTTAGATGAAAAAGCCAAGGAAAAATTACGCCAAAAACTTTCCAACACCCGGAGCAGCTATGTTTGGATTAAACGGAAACTTTCCTACGATGAAGCCAAAGCTTTGAAAAAGCTCTTAGCGGATAAGGAAGATGAGGTTTATACTTTCGGTCTTGAATTAGTGGAAGAAACCCAACGGTACTACCCCCATAATGATTTTGCCGCCCATCTGTTAGGTTATGCTGGTACCGATAATCAGGGGCTTGCTGGTCTTGAACTTAGTTTAGATAAGTATCTAAAAGGTATCCCTGGCCGCCTGGTCACCGAAAGAGACGCCCGGGGTTTAGAGATTCCTGAATCTTCATCCTTATATATTCCTGCCCGTCCCGGAAACAATGTTTATCTCACCATTGATGAAACTATCCAGTATTTTGTGGAAAGAGAATTGAACAATATTGAAAGTCAGTTAAAGCCTGCTTTAGCGATGATTATCGTCATGGATCCAAAAACGGGGGAAATTTTGGGGATGGGTTCTCGGCCTAACTTTAATCCCAACGAATTTGCCAAATATCCGGCGGAGGTTCGGGAAAAAAACTTTGCAATATGGTATAATTATGAGCCGGGTTCGACCTTTAAAATTATTACTTCCGCTGCGGCTTTGGAAGAAGGAGTGGTTCATCCCCAAGACCGTTTTTATGATCCGGGTTATATTGTTGTTAACGGTCGCAAGATAAAATGCTGGAGTAAGACTCCGCACGGTGCTCAGTCGTTTGCGGAGGTTATCCAAAACTCTTGCAACCCGGGGTTTGTCAAGGTTGGTTTAAGTTTAGGTAAAGAGCGGTTTTACAAATACATTAGAAGCTTTGGGTTTGGTGAAAAAACGGGGATTGAACTTCCCGGGGAGCAAAAAGGTCTTATCATCCCCGAAGACAAAGTAACCAATGTTAACCTTGCCACAATTTCCATTGGGCAGTCAATCGCAGTAACGCCAATCCAGCTTATCCGGGCGGTTTGTGCTGTCGCCAACGGCGGTAAGCTTGTCGAACCTCACGTAGTAAAAAAAATAGTTGACCAAGCGGGAAATATAGTTCTTGAAAATAAGCCCCGTTATTTAAAACGGGTGATTTCCGAAGAAACCGCCAGGACCCTAAGAGAGCTTTTGGAGCGGGTGGTTTTAAAGGGAACGGGCACCAAAGCCTACATTAAAGGCTTTCGGGTGGCCGGTAAAACGGGAACCGCTCAAGTGGTTTCCCCTACCGGTGGTTATGCCCCGGGAAAATATGTGGCTTCTTTTGTTGGCTTTGCTCCGGCCAACGATCCCAAGTTTGCTGCTTTAGTGGTAATTGTCGAACCAAGTACAGGAGTTTATTACGGCGGTCAGATAGCTGCTCCGGTTTTTAAAAGTTTAGGGGAGGATATTTTAAGATACATGGGCGTAAAGCCCCAGGAAGATCCGGAACCGGCGAAAAACGAAGGACCAATTGAAGTTTTCCCCGAAGAGGTAAGGGTACCTGCTTTAGAGGGGTTAACCCTCTGGGAAGCCCAGAAAAAGATTATCGAAAACGGGCTGATCTTTAATGTGGAAGGGCATGGGCCAAAAGTAGTAAAGCAATCGCCGGAGCCGGGAGTTATCGTTCCCGAAGGTACCGAAATTACCTTGACCCTTGGTCAGGGGAAGGGAGATACCGATAAAGTTATAGTTCCCGAGCTTACAGGCCTTACCTTTGATGAGGTTAGTGGAATTTTAAAGCGGCTGGGACTTGGTTTTCGCTATATCGGTTCCGGGGTTGCGGTAGAACAAAACATCAGCCCTGGAACGGTGGTGCCGCCCGGGACTGTGGTGGAAGTGAAATTTAAAAATTAAGGCCACAGCCCCTGGGGGCTCTTTGTTTATAATTAAAATAGCAATTAATGGTAAAAATAATTAAAAAGGAAGTGGCCAAATGTGAAAATTGCTGAGTTAGTTGAGATTTTAAAACCGATTATAACCAAAAACGGTATAAACTGGGCGGAGCTCGAGGTAACGGGAATCGAGCAGGATTCAAGACAGGTAAAACCAGGAAATATTTTTGTGGCGATAAAAGGTTTTACCGCCGATGGCCACGATTTTATTGAAAAAGTTATCGAAAAAAAACCAGCACTAATTGTGGCCGAGGAAGAACGACCCGGAATTTTTGGGGTAAATCACCTTTTAGTTAAAGATAGTCGGCAGGCTCTGGCCCTTTTAGCCCGGACTTTTTACGGTAATCCTACGGAAAAAATTAGTGTTATCGGGGTAACCGGTACCAATGGTAAGACTACCGTTACCCATTTGGTCACCTCTCTTTTAGAAAGCTTCGGTTATAAAACCGGGTTAATAGGGACTATTTACAACCGCATAGGGGATAAGATACTTCCGGTAACTAATACTACCCCCGATGCTTTAAGTTTACAACGGCTTTTTGCCGAAATGGTAAAAAGCGAAGTTTCCTACGTAGCTATGGAAGTATCGTCCCATGCTTTAGTACAAAAGCGGGTTTTAGGAATAGATTTTAAAACCGGGGTTTTTACTAATTTAACCCAGGATCATTTGGATTTTCACGAATCCATGGAAAATTACTTTAATGCTAAAAAGGAACTCTTTAAGATTTTGGCGGAGCAAAAAGCCCTACCGGGAGTGATCAATAAGGATGACTTTTACGGTCAAAGGATATTAAAAGAAGTAGCCCATCCTTTTGTCACTTACGGAATTAAAGAACAGGCCGATATTACCGCTAAAAATGTTGAACTTACCAATAGCGGTACCGCTTTTAACCTTTGCTATCAGGAGGAAGAATATCCGGTAAAGGTAAAACTTCTCGGGCTTTTTAATGTTTACAATATTTTGGCGGCGGTGGGAACCCTTTTAACCTTGGGGTTTTCTTTACCCGATATTGTTAAAAATTTACCTTTGTTAAACCCCGTCCCTGGACGCTTTGAGTTAATTGATGAAGGACAGGATTTTGCGGTTATTGTGGATTATGCTCACACTCCCGATGGTCTGGAAAATATTTTAAAATCGGCAAGGGCAATTACTCCCGGAAGGGTTATTTCGGTCTTTGGTTGCGGGGGCGATAGGGATAAAACCAAACGGCCTAAAATGGGTAAGATTTCCGCAACTTTAGCGGACATAACGATCATTACCAGCGATAATCCACGGACCGAAGACCCGGAAGCAATCATCAACGAAATCGAAAAAGGATTTTTTGATGCTTTGCCGGGAAAATACCTTAAAGAGGTTGACCGGAAAAAAGCTATTAAGACCGCTCTGCTGCTGGCCAAGCCGGGGGATACCGTGGTGATTGCCGGAAAAGGGCATGAAGATTATCAGATAATTGGAACGACCAAATATCCTTTTGATGATCGGGTAGTGGCCCGGGAAATACTGCGAGGGGAACGGAGATGAGAAAAATTTTAGCTTCTACCATTGCCCGGGTAACCGGAGGAGTATTGTTAGGTGAAGACCGGGAGTTTACCGAGGTAAGTACCGACACCCGGACGCTTAAGCCTTACGCTTTATTTGTAGCTTTACATGGAGAAAAGCGGGATGGGCATGAATTTGTACCGGATGCTGTGGCCAAAGGTGCGGCAGGAGTTGTTGTTGAGAGACCTTTTTCCATAAATGTAACCCAGATTGTGGTTAAAGATACTTTTCGAGCTTTACAGGAACTGGCGTTGTACAATAGACAAAAAGAGGGATTAAAAGTCATCGGAATTACCGGTAGCAACGGCAAAACCACGACCAAGGATTTGGTAAAAGCAGTGCTTCGGCAAAAATATAACGTCTGTGCTACGGAAAAAAACTTTAATAACGAGTTAGGGGTGCCTTTAACTCTATTAAATTTTGACGAAAACACCGAGGTTGGAATAGTTGAAATGGGTATGCGGGGGCTGGGAGAGATAGATGCTCTCTGCCAGGTTGCCCGCCCCGATATCGGTATTATAACCAATATCGGCGAAGCGCATCTTGAGCTTTTAAAAAACCAGGAAAATATTGCCAGGGCGAAAAGCGAATTAATTAAAAATTTACCCGGTGATGGTGTAGCGATTATTAACGGAGAAAGTCCATATATTAAGGAAATTGTTGCAAACATTCCCGTAAAAAAGTATTTCTTTGGCCATCGAGCGGGGGATTTATACATAAAGAAGTTTTTTCAGGAAGACGATGGGCTAAAATTTATTACCGCAGGTATTCTTGAAGAAGAGTTTTTCCTGCCTTTATTTGGAATGCACAATGCGGTTAATGCTTTAGCGGCAATTCTGACGGCATTGACTTTAGGGGTAAGGGTACCGTTAATCAAAAAAGGACTTTCGGAAGTAGAGCTTACCGGAATGCGTCTGGAAATTCAATTCATAGGAAGCATGAAAATCATAAAAGACTATTACAATGCCAGTCCCACCTCTATGGAAGCTGCCCTGAAAGTTTTGGCGGGTACCGGGCAAAAGGGAAGAAAAATTGCTGTTTTAGGAGAGATGTACGAGCTGGGGGATTTTGAAACCGCTGGGCACCGAAGGGTGGGAGAGGTGGCTTCTAAGCTTGGAGTGGACTTTTTAATAACGGTTGGGCCAAAGGCGCGGGAAATTGGCAATGGGGCTTTAGCTGGAGGTATGAGCCCGCAAAATATTTTTCATTTTGCAACCAAGGAAGAAGCGGGAAGTTTTTTACTAAACTTTTTAAAACCAGAGGATACTGTTTTATTAAAAGCTTCCCGCGGGATGAAGTTTGAGGAACTATTTGCCACAATAGAAAGAGGTTGGTTTAGCAATGGTAATCACTAAAGGAGTTACGGCTTTGCTGGTTTCCTTTTTCGTAGCTTTAGGGGGAGGTAGGGTTTTAATACCCTGGCTTTTAAAATTAAAAATCGGCCAAACGGTCCGTACGGAAGGTCCCAAGCGCCATTTAAAGAAATCCGGGACTCCCACTATGGGAGGAATTATCTTCCTGTTAAGTTTAGTTGTAACGGTGTTGGTTTTTCAGGCCTTTGATGCTAAAACGCTTCTTTTATTAATAACCACCTTGCTGTTTGGTTTACTGGGTTTTTTAGACGATTATCTTAAAGTGGTTTTACGCCGACCTTTGGGTTTAAGAGCCAGGGAAAAGCTCCTGGGCCAGGTGATTTTTTCTCTGGTTTTGACTTTTGGTGCGGTAGCTTTTTTAGGACGGGGAACCGACTGGTATATTCCCTTTAGTCGTTTGCTTTTGGGCGAACCCCGGTACTTGGAATTGGGGAATGTTTTCTTTTTTGCCGCTACAATTTTTATTATGGTTGGCTTTGCTAATGCAGTTAATTTAACCGATGGTGTAGATGGACTTTGTTCCAGCGTAACTTTGATTGTGATGAGCTTTTTTGCGATGACTTCTTTGGCGTTAAAAGAAAAGGGCCTGTTAATTTTTGCCTTTGCTTTAATGGGAGGTTTAGTGGGTTTTTTAGTTTATAACCGGCATCCGGCAAAGGTGTTTATGGGAGATACCGGCTCGCTGGCCTTAGGAGCTGCGGTAGCGGGATTTGCGGTTTTAACCCAAACGGAACTATTTTTACTGTTGGTAGGTTTAATTTATGTTGTGGAAACTTTATCGGTCATAATCCAGGTGATTGTTTATCAGCTGACCGGTAAAAGGGTATTTAAGATGAGTCCGTTGCATCACCATTTTGAATTATCCGGCTGGTCGGAAAACAAGATTGTGTTGGTTTTTTCCTTGGTAACTTTAATAATGGTTTTAATCAGCGGTTACGGGCTGTAAAATGAAGTGAGGAAAGGAGAAGGTTCGATGATGGGTTTATATACCAATAAACGGATACTGGTGGTTGGAGCGGGGAAAAGCGGCAGAGCGGCGGCAGCTTTTTTAATAAAACGGGGGGCAAAGGTAGTATTAACGGATAAAAAAATGAGCCTGCCGGTGGATGAAGAACTCAAGAAGCTGGCGGAAGAAGGGGTGGAACTGGTTTTAGGGGGTTATCCGCTGGTAAAAGACTGGGAACTCTTAGTAGTAAGCCCCGGCGTACCTTTAACGGAAGAACCTATTGTTTATTCTTTAAAAGAAGGAATACCGGTACTTGGGGAAATTGAACTGGCGTATAAGGAATTAAAGGCTCCAATTATTGCGGTAACCGGCACTAACGGCAAAACTACTACCACTTCCTGGATTGGTGAGGTCCTTAAAATTGCCGGTTTTAAGACGTTAATTGCCGGGAATATCGGTTATCCTTTAATTGAAGCGGTGGAAGAGGAATGGGATGCGGTATCTTTGGAAGTGAGCAGCTTTCAATTAGAGACGATAAAAAGTTTTAAGCCCAAAGTGGCGGTGCTTTTGAACCTAACTCCCGACCATTTAGATCGGCATAAAACTCTGGAAGGTTATTTGGAAGCCAAAGCCCGAATATTTATAAACCAGGACAGGACCGATATAACCGTACTAAATTATGATGACCCCCGGATAAGAAGCCTTGGCAGGAAAACACCCGGGAGAGTGTTTTACTTTAGCCAAAAGGAAGAGTTAGAAGAAGGGGTTTTTGTCAAAAAGGGCAAGATTGTGGTTAGAAGCTTGGAAGTAGAGGAGGAAATAATTGATATAAAAAACCTGCCCCTTCCCGGGCCTCACAATTTAGAAAATGCTTTAGCAACGGTAGCTGCTTGCTGGAGCTTTGGAGTTTCGGGCAAAAATATTGAAAAGGGGTTAAGGAATTTTCAAGGGGTAGCTCATCGTTTAGAAAAGGTTGCTGAAATAAATGGCGTATTGTATGTTAACGATTCTAAAGGTACCAACCCCGATTCTACGATCAAAGCCCTAAACTCTTATGAGCGACCGATAGTTCTAATTGCCGGGGGAAGAAACAAAGGAAACTCGTTTGGAGAGCTTGCCAGGGAAATAAGAGAAAAAGTCCGGTTTACTGTTTTAGTAGGAGAATGTCGCGAGGAGCTAAAAGAAGCCTTAGAAATGGTGGGTTACGATAAATATGTTATTGCCGAGAGTTTTGAAGATGCAGTGAAAAAAGCAAAAGAGTTGGCTCGGCCGGGGGATGTAGTGCTTTTATCACCGGCGGCAGCCAGCTGGGATATGTTTAAAAATTATGAAGAACGGGGAGAGTTATTTAAAAGGTTGGTTTTAAATATGGTGGAGGGATAAAATGAAGCGGGCAAAGGGCACCCCCGATTTAATCTTTACTTTGTTAATTTTTACTTTGGTTTTATTTGGATTAGTAATGATTTTTTCGGCAAGCCAGTATACCAGTTATGTTCAGTATCATACGGTCTGGTATTATTTCAAAAAACAGCTTTTATGGAGTGTTTTTGGGACAATAGCTTTTTTGTTAGCTTTAGCTTATGATTACCGAAAATTAAGGCGCTACACCGGACCGCTTATTTTAATAGCTGTTATTTTATGTATTTTGGTTGTTTTTGTTGGAGTAGAAGTAAAAGGTGCCCAGCGCCAATTAAGATTTGGCTGGTTAAACATCTCTCCATCTGAGGTGTTAAAATTTGCTATAATAATTTTTTTAGCAAAACATTTCCAAAAAAATTACCAGTATATTACCGATTTTAAAAAAGGCTTTTTACCGGTAGTAATAATTATGGCCTTGGCCGATTTACTCGTTCTTTTGCAAAAAGATTTAGGAACAACCTTGGCTATCAGTGGAACGGTTTTTGCCCTGCTTATGATTGCCGGTGCCAAGCCTTCCCACTTAACCGGTCTTGGTATTTTGGGAATTTTAGGTGTTTTGGGGGCAATTTTTTTGGAAGAGTACCGGAGAAAAAGGCTTATCGGGTTTTGGTACTTGCTTATCGGTGATGAAAATAAGTTAAAAGGATATGAAGCTGTTATCTATCAGGTAAAGCAGTCCCTTTATGCCATAGGCTCCGGTGGTATATTTGGGGTGGGGCTGGGACGGAGCCACCAAAAAATGTTTTATTTACCTGAGCAGCATACCGATTTTATTTTCGCCATCATCGGCGAAGAACTTGGGCTGGTTGGCACGATTTTTGTTGTAAGCTTGTTTTTGGCGATTCTCTACCGGGGACTTAAGCTTGCCCATTGGGCGCCAGATGTTTTTGGCTTTTTCCTGGTAGCCGGCTTTACTTGCATGATGGTGATTCCGGCGCTAATTAACATTGCGGTTGCCACCGGAGTATTTCCGGTAACTGGGATTCCCCTTCCTTTTATAAGTTATAGCGGTTCCTCACTCATTATTAACATGACTGCTGCCGGTATTATTGTCAATGTATCTTGCTACCGACGCGGGAGGAGTGAATTTTAATGAAACTGGTTTTTGCCGGGGGAGGTACGGGAGGCCACCTTTACCCGGCATTAGCTATTGCTCAAAGCTGGAAGGAAAGCCACCCCAGCGACGAAATCCTTTTTGTTGGTACGCCAAGGGGTATAGAAAACACGGTGGTTCCAAAGTACGGCTTTCCCTTGTATTTGCTCCCGGTGGAAGGCATTCCCCGGAAAGTTAGCTGGGAGACGTTGAAAAAGCTTTTTCTTGTTCCTAAAAGCTTAATTAATGCTTTTATTTTTTTAAAAAAGGAAAAGCCGGATATAGTTGTGGGTACCGGCGGATATGCAAGTTTTCCGGTAGTTTTTGCCGCCACGGTTCTTAAAATTCCTACGGTTATCCATGAACAAAATGCTTATCCGGGAATTGCCAATAAAATTTTGGCTGCGAGAGTTGACGCGGTTTGCCTTACCTTTGGGGAAGCAAAAAAAAGAATGAAAGCGAAAAAACTTTATGAAACCGGCCTTCCGGTGAGAAGGGAATTTTTTACCAATGCCGCTAAAAGGAATGAATTGCGAAAAAAAATGGGGGTTGGTAAAGATGAGCTTTTACTTGTAGCCTTTGGCGGGAGTCAGGGAGCTCTTACCATAAATAAAGTTGTTGGTTACCTGTTACCGGAAATTATGCTAAGACCTAATTTAAGGTTGGTCTGGGCTACCGGTCCCCGAAACTATGAAAATTTAAAGCAAAAATACAAAAATCTTCCTGAAAGGGTACAAATGGTGCCGTACATTGATAACATGCCGGAAGTTTTACCGGCAGCGGATCTGGCCATCACCCGGGCAGGAGCTGCAACCTTGGCGGAAATTGCAGCTTCAAAAGTTCCTGCGGTGTTAATTCCTTATCCCTATGCGGCGGAAAATCACCAGGAACATAATGCCCGGGCTTTTGTGAGTCACGGAGCTGCGGTTTTATTGCGGGATGCGGAATGCAGTGAGGACCGGGTAAAAGCTACAATTTTGCCCCTTTTGGATAGTCCGGAAAAACTTGTTAAAATGGCGGAAAATGCAGGGAAAGTGTTACGTCGAGATTCGCTTAAAGAAATAACTGGAATTATGGAGGCGCTTTTAAAACCAAAGAGTAACAAAAAAACTTAAATGGCATATTATAGTACTGTTCTCAAGAGAAAGGTGAGAAAAATGCTTGCAGTACATTTTATAGCGATAGGCGGAATTGGCATGAGCGGGCTTGCGCGCATTTTGCAGGCTAAGGGATACCGGGTTTCCGGTTCAGATCTTAAAGAAACTGAACTTACAAAAAAACTTCGTGCCGAAGGGATAACGGTTTTTATTGGACACAGGGAAGAAAACTTAGCTTCCGATGTAAGTTTGGTGGTTGTTTCAACGGCGGTAAGCCAGGATAATCCGGAGCTTTTAAAAGCCAAAAGGTTGGGGATACCGGTAATGCACCGGGGAGAACTTTTGGCAAGATTAATGCAGGAAAAAAAGGGGATTGCGGTGGCCGGTACCCACGGAAAAACTACCACTTCGTCAATGATTGCCTACGTCCTGGAAAAGGAAGGGTTTGATCCGGTAATTGCGGTGGGTGGAGAAATTGTCGACCTGGGGTACAATGCCAAAGCAGGCCAGGGCGAATACATGATTGCCGAAGCGGACGAAAGTGATGGTTCCTTTTTGAAATTACTCCCCTATGCAGCGGTTATCACCAATATTGAAGCGGATCACCTTGATTACTATCAAAGCTTTGAGGAAATCAAAAAAGCTTTTAAAAAGTTTGCGGATAACATAAGGCCTGAAGGTTTTGGAGTATTTTGCTGGGATAATCTTCAGGTAAGGGAAATGTTAAAAGGCTATAAAAAAAGGAAGTTTACCTACGGTTTTTCTCCCGGCAGTGACTTTATGTTAAGAGACTACCGGGAGGAACAAAATCAGCTGGTGGCAAATATCTATTATAAAAATACCCTGGAAGGCGAACTTCGTTTAAAAGTACCAGGAAAACACAACATCTTAAATGCGGCTGCAGCTACGGCGGTTTTGCGGAATATCGGTCTTTCCTTTAAAGCGATTTCCGAAAGGCTACAGGAATTTAACGGGGCTAAAAGAAGATTTCAAATATTGGGGGAAAGAAACGGGGCCTTAATTGTGGATGATTACGCCCACCATCCCACAGAAGTGGAAGCTACCCTAAGGGCGGCCAAACTTTATAAGGACCGGGATGTTTTGGTGGTGTTCCAACCCCACCGGTATACCCGTACCCACTTTTTTTATAAAGAATTTGCCCGGGTACTGGTTGATGCGGAAAAGGTGGTTTTAACCGGGATTTATTCGGCGGGAGAGAACCCCATACCGGGGGTTAGCGGAGAAATGATTGCCGAGGAAATGAAAAAATTGGGGAAAAATCCATTATATCTGGAGTCGTTGGATGAGGTTTATAATTACCTGGAACAAAATTTAAAACCAGGGCTTTTAGTTCTTTTACTGGGTGCGGGGAATATCAATCAAGTAGGTTGCAAGCTTTTAGGAAAGGCGTAAAGATATGGATAAAGCTAAACTTAAAGAAGAATTAACCAAAAGAATAAGTTCACCGGTATTGGAAAATGAGCCGTTAGCGCAACATACTACCTGGAAAATTGGCGGGCCTGCTGACTTTTTAATTGAACCGCAAAGCATAGAAGAGTTGTCTTTGGTCATCCGGTTTTTAACGGAAAATGCGGTTAACTTCAGGGTCATCGGTAACGGTTCAAACATCCTGGTTTTGGATAGAGGATTTCGCGGGGTAATTATCAAAACAAAGAAAATTAATAAGGTGGAAATAACTGCAGGGGGGCAGGTTTTCGCCGAAGCGGGTGTTCTGCTACCGGCTTTAGCAGCCAGAGCCTTGAAGTTTGGCTTAAGCGGTTTAGAGGAGCTTTGTGCTATTCCCGGTAGTGTTGGCGGGGCAGTTAGACAAAATGCCGGAGCCCATGGAAAAGAAATAAAAGATGTATTAAAAAGGGTCTGGACCATCAATGAAAAAGGTGAACTTAAGGAATTTTTTGCTAACGAATGTGGTTTTAAGTACCGTTCCAGCCGTTTTAAAGAGGAGAAGCAATGGATCGTAAAAGCCGAGTTTTCCTTAAATCCGGGCGATAAAAAAGAAATCCTGAAAAAAATCAGGGAGTTTCGGGAGAAACGTTTAGCGTCTCAACCTCTGGAGTTTCCCAATGCGGGCAGTGTTTTTAAAAACCCGGAAGGAATACCTGCCTGGAAGTTAATTAAAGAAGCAGGTGCCCAAGGTTTAAAAAAAGGGGGGGCGATGGTTTCCGAGAAACATGCCAATTTTATTATTAATACCGGTGGAGCCAGTGCTGCCGATGTAATTTATTTAATTAATAAAATTCAAGAACTGGTTTGGAAAAAGTTTTCCGTTAAATTACTGCTGGAAGTGGAAGTGTTGGGGGAGTAGAGGGAAGGCGGAGGTGCCTTCTCGGTGGAAAAGTTTTTTATTGTGGGGAGTCACGGTTTAAAAGGAGAAATAAAAGTTAGCGGAGCAAAAAATTCTGCCCTGCCGATTATTGCTGCCACCCTTCTAACCCGGGAACCATGCGTTTTAGAAAACATTCCCAAACTTGAAGATGTTAATATTATGCTTTCAATCCTCAAAAGATTGGGAAGCAAAGTGGAATTTGGCCAGCTGTTAACCATTCAAAATAACCGAATCAACGAACTTATAATTCCCGAAGAGTTAGCCCGAAAAATTCGCGCTTCAAATCTATTTTTAGGTCCGTTAGTGGCCCGTTTTCAGGAAGGGGTAGTTCCGCTTCCCGGGGGTTGTAATATAGGGAATAGACCCATGGACTTACACCTAAAAGGTCTACGCCTTATGGGAGCGGAGGTTGAAGAAAAGTCTGGCTTTATTCGGGCCCGGGCGAAAAAATTAAAAGGCGCCGAAATTCACTTAGATTTTCCTTCGGTGGGTGCTACCGAGAACTTAATGATGGCTGCGGCCTTAGCCCAGGGAACAACGATAATTAGAAATGCGGCCCGGGAGCCGGAGATTGTAGACCTGCAAAATTTTTTAAATCTCATGGGCGCAAAAGTAAAAGGTGCGGGAACTGATATTATAAAAATCACCGGAGTAAACCAGTTAAAGGGAGTTACTCATAAAATAATTCCTGATAGAATAGAAGCAGGAACCCATATGGTAATGGCAGCGGCAACTCAAAGTGATATAATAATTTCAGGGGTTATTCCCGAGCACTTAGAAGCGGTAATGGCGAAACTAAAAGAAGCAGGTGCTTTGATAACCTCTGGCGGCGACTGGGTCAGAGTAACCGGCAAGAGTATTATTAAGCCTGTTGATATCAAGACCATGCCTTATCCGGGATTTCCTACCGACATGCAACCGCAAATTTTAGCTTTATTAACTTTAGCACAGGGAACCAGTATTATCTCGGAAGGAGTTTTTGACAATCGTTTTAAACATGTAGAAGAATTAAGGCGGATGGGTGCGGATATTCGGCTGGAAAGCAGGATTGCTGTTATCAAAGGAGTGCCGAAACTTACAGGAGCTTCGGTTATTGCCCATGATTTACGGGCTGCAGCAGCTCTGGTAATTGCCGGTCTTGCGGCAGAAGGAATGACGGTTTTAGAGGGAATAAAAAATCTTGATCGGGGTTATGAAAATCTGGATTTGAAGTACCAACTTATCGGAGCGCAAATAAAAAGAGTAAACGGCGAGGAAAAATATTAGTTTTTTTTTTGAAATTCCCAAGGACAAGCTTTTTTGGCGAAGGAAGGTACGTTATGAAACGGAAGAAAAAAAGCAGGAAGTTACTTTCTTATCTTTTCATAGTTTTGTTGCTGTTAACATCGGGGTACTTATTTTTGCGCTCTTCCTTCTTTGACCTGAAAAATATTGATATAAGATGTGCTGAACAGGATAAAGGGGTATATGCCAAAGCAGTTATTTCTCTGAAAGGGGTAAATTTATTTGCCATTAATGATAAGGAGATAGAGGATAAATTATTGGCTTATCCTAAGGTTAAAACGGTAAGCATTAAAAGAAAGTACCCGGATACCCTTGTTATTTTTGTAAACGAGCGCAGACCTTTTATAGCTTTACCGCAAAACAACCAAAAGGTTGCGGTTTTAGCCGATGATTTTACCGTAATTGACCTGATTGACCCGGGGAGTATTGACCTTCCGGTGGTTGTGGGGCTTGAAGGGTACTCCTTAAAGCCGGGAGAAAAAGTTTCTGCTGAAAAATTAGAGCCAATAAAACGTTACCTGCAAGCCATGAACTCGGAACAAAAAAAGCTTTTATCTACCTTTAAGTACGATAGCGAAGAAGGGGTTGTTGGTTATACCAAAAACGGGGTAAAGCTGATTTTTGGCGATGACCGCGATATCCAGCAGAAGCTTATCATTGCGTTAGGTCTTTTTCAGGAACTGGGAAATAAAGGCAAGAAAATTGAGTATATAAATGTAAGTTTTAAAGGAGCGCCGGTGGTAAAGTATGAAGAAACTGACCGAACATCTCAACAAAAATAAGTTTGGCCTTTTTTTGGTATTTTGCATTTTGGGTATCATGCTGGCCACCCAGTTCAGGCTAACCCGGCAAATGCCTACTACCTTTAGCAGCGAACGGGCAGCTTTGCTTGCAAGACAGGTGGAAGCAGCGGAAAAGAAACATAAGGAGTTAGCCAAAGAAGTAGAAAGTTTGCGCCAGAAAGTTGCCAATTTAACTGAAGAGCAGGGACATTTACGAACCTATCAGGATACTCTTACCAAATATCAGATCTTAGCAGGAACCCTGGCGGTAGAGGGGCCAGGGGTGGAAGTTACCCTGGATGATGCCAAAAAGCCTTTAACTGCCGAAGAAAATCCCAATCTTTACGTTATTCATGATGAAGATGTACTTTTAGTTTTAAATGAATTACGGGCAGCGGGAGCAGAAGCTCTTGGTATTAACGGGGAGCGGGTGACCGCGATGACGGAAATTCGCTGTGTTGGGCCGACGATACTTTTAAACAAAACCAAGCGAATTTCTGCACCCTTTGTCATCCAGGCCATAGGAAACCCCAGTGCTTTGCGCAATTCGTTAATGATGCCCGGTGGTGTTTATGACCAATTGAAAGATTTTATTACAATAAGTATCAAGACTTCGGAGAATATTAAAATTAAGGCAGCAACTCCTCCGGACTATAAATATTTAAAAGAGGGGAGGGGATAACATGAAAACGATTAAGATTCCTTATACCATGCTGGTGGTGAGCTTAATCTTGGGATTTTTACTGACAGTTCAAATCCGCGTTAGCCGGGAAATGGTTAATGCTCCTCCCCTGGAACGGAGTTTTGAATTAACTTCCCGTTTGAAAAGTTTAACCGAGGAAATAGAAGGTTTAATGGAAGAAAGAAACAGTTTGAGTCAAAAAATAAACATGTTAGAAAAGGGCGGAAAAATTGCGGAAGATGCCTTAATTTCTGAAATTAATAAAAATCGTTTTTGGGCAGGTGCCACTCCCGCTTACGGTCCAGGGGTGCGGGTGATTTTAAATAACCCTCCGGGGTTTGGGAATAACTCGGAGTTGTTTAATGTACGGGACGAAGACCTTTTTAATCTTTTAAACGAGTTAAAAGCTGCCGGAGCTGAAGGAATTGCGGTGAACGGCCAGAGGGTTACGGCTTTAACGGAAGTCCGGATGGCCGGAAATAAAATTGTGGTTAATACCAAAGCTATTTATCCGCCCTATGAAATATTAGCTGTAGGTAATCCGGAACAATTGAAAACCTCTTTAGAAAACGGTATTGTGGCAACTTTTCGGGAATGGCAAATGGAAGTGACAATTACCAAAGAGAATAAACTTGTTTTACCCCCTTATGAGCAGAATCTGGAATTTAGTTATATAAAACCCCAGGAGGCGAAATAAGTAATGTGGTTAGCAATTGTGGGTTTAATAATTGGAATAATTTTGGGGTTATTAATCCCGTTGGGAGTTCCAATTGCTTACTCAAAATATCTTTCGGTAGCCCTTTTAGCGGCTCTGGATTCGGTTTTTGGCGGAGTGCGGGCGAATATGGAAAACAATTATGATAATGTAATCTTTATCACGGGTTTTTTTAGCAATACTTTACTGGCGGGAATTCTTGCTTGGATTGGGGAAAGGATGGGGGTTGAACTTTATACGGCAGCCATTTTTGTTTTTGGTGTGAGGATCTTTCAAAATTTAGCAATAATTCGCCGCCACCTACTTAAAAGGTAGTTTTGTGACAGCGAAAAACAAAAAATTTTAGAAAATAAAAAATACTAAAAAGGATAAATGGTTTTAGTGTTGAATTATTTTTATAAATGTTCTTAGATTGTGTAGGGGAGGAACAAATGTGGCCAAAAAAGAACTGATTGCCGTGGTGGATGTAGGCAGTTCGAAAATTGTAGCACTAATCGGCGAAATTGCGGCAGATGGTCAGGTTACTCTTTTAGGGGTTGGAGAGACGGCAAGTTCCGGAATAAAAAAAGGGGCGATTGTGGATATAGATGGAACTGTAAAGGCCATAAAGACATCTTTGGAAAAGGCAGAACAAATTGTAGGTTACGGCCTTACTTCAGCAGTGGTTAGCTTTACCTCGCCTTCGTTAATTTCTTTAAATAATAAAAGCGTAGTAGCTGTTACCAATCTTGAGAGAGAAATCACTTCCGAAGATGTAAACCGGGTGTTAAACGCCACCAAAATTGTTCCCATACCGCCGGATAAAAAGATTATAAAAGCCATACCAAGATTTTATACCGTTGACGGATTTGCGGGAGTGGTTGATCCGGTAGGGATGACCGGGTCGCGTTTAGAGGCTGAGACCCATATTATTGCCGTGGCCCAAAGCACTTTTGCCAACCTGCAAAAGGTTGCCAGTAAAGCAGGGCTAAATGTCCTGGAGTTTATTCCGGCAATCTTAGCCAGTGCAGAAGTTGTGTTATATCCTGCGGAAAAAGAACTGGGCTGCCTTTTAATTGATATTGGTGCGGGAACGATGGACTTAGCTATTTACAGCGAAGGAAGCTTATTTTTTACCGGCGCTATTCCGGTAGGTGACCAGTATATTACCAACGATTTGGCAATAGGTCTTAGAACTCCTATTGCGGTGGCGGAAAAAATTAAAATTGAAGCGGGTACAGCTCTGGCAAGCTTGGTGCAAAATGATGAATACTTAGAGGTTGAAAACGTTGGAGGTACCGAAAAACAAAAAGTATCCAAACAGATGGTTGCGGCAATTATTGAAGCAAGAGTGAGGGAAATGCTCGAACTTGCTTTAAAAGAAATAAGGAGTTCTGGTTTTACGGGCTTACTTCCCGGGGGAGTGATAATTACCGGTGGAGGAGCCATGCTTCCGGGGATTAAAGAGGTAGCTCAGGAAATTTTTGATTTGCCGGTGAGGATTGGAGTACCTGAAGGATTAAGTAACTTACCGGTGAATTTAATTAATCCGCGGTATGCATCGGCTATTGGCGCTTTGGTTTTAGCCGCCAAGCAGTATCGGGAGGAACCGGAAGAAAGCAGTGGTATAGATTTCTTGAGCGGACTTTTCCAAAAAATTAAAGCCTTTTTTAGTGAATTATTTTAAATTTTTAAGGAGGGTATTTGATGTTAGAGTTTGATCTTGAGTTTCAAAACAATGCAACGATAAAAGTTATTGGGGTAGGTGGCGGGGGCAGTAATGCAGTTAATCGGATGATTATGTCCGGCTTAAAAGGGGTTGAATTTATTGCGGTCAACACCGATGCCCAGGCTTTAAAGCTTTCCAAAGCCCCCACGCGCATCCAAATAGGTGTAAAATTAACGAAGGGACTTGGTGCCGGAGCAAATCCGGAAATTGGCGAAAAGGCTGCAGAGGAAAACCGGGAAGATTTGTATGCAGCACTAAAAGGGGCGGATATGGTCTTTGTCACTGCGGGAATGGGTGGTGGAACGGGAACCGGAGCAGCTCCCATTGTGGCCGAAATTGCTAAAGAATTGGGAGCCCTTACCGTTGGAGTGGTAACCAAACCCTTTACTTTTGAAGGTAAAAAACGGGCCATGCAGGCGGAAAAGGGTATCGAAAATTTAAAGAGTAAAGTTGATACTTTAATTACCATACCCAATGACCGTTTGCTCCAGGTGATTGATAAAAATACTCCTATGTTAGAGGCTTTCAGGATTGCCGATGACGTTTTGCGTCAGGGTGTTCAGGGAATATCGGATTTAATTGCCGTGCCTGCCCTAATTAACTTAGACTTTGCCGATGTTAAAACTATCATGAAAGACGCCGGTTCGGCTTTAATGGGAATCGGTGTTGCTTCCGGTGATAATCGGGCGGTGGAGGCTGCCCGGCAGGCTATTTCCAGTCCCCTTTTAGAAACATCCATTGAAGGCGCCCGGGGTGTTTTATTAAACATTACCGGTGGCACCTCGTTAAGCTTGTTTGAAGTCCAGGAAGCAGCCGATATCATTGCTCAAGCGGCCGATCCCGATGCCAATATTATTTTTGGTGCGGGAATTGATGAAACCTTGCAGGACGAGGTTCGGGTAACGGTTATTGCTACCGGTTTTGACCACCGTCCTGTAGCCAGGAAAGAAGTTAAACCGGAGCTTAATTTTAAAGAATTTTCTTCACTGGACAGCGATACTGGAATTGAAATACCTGCCTTTTTAAGAAGAAGATAAAACGCTCCCCGAAAGGGGGCTTTTTTTCTATGGAGGAAGATAGCAGCAGCTTCGAGAAACCATACTGAAATAGACTGTACTTAACTATTTTGCTACCATAAAAATATGGAAATCTTATCCATTGGAGAAGCAGCAAAAAGATACCGTATAGTGGCGGAGTATTCAGATGTGGCTTCGGGTGTAAACCAGAACCGGCGGGGTCTGGAGCGTATACTGAAAGCGGCCGAGAGGGGCGAGTTCAAGAAATTGCTCATCGAATATCCCGACCGTCTGGAACGCTTCGGGTATGCCTATTTGGAACGCCATCTCAAGTACTGCGGTGTGGAGATAGAAATCACTTCACAGAGAGAGCCAGAGGACGCACATACGGAACTGGTCCAGGATTTGTTGGCTGTAGTGTCTTCATTTTCAGCCCGGCTGTATGGTGCGAGGGGTGGCAGGAAAATTCGGCAGGGCTTTCGGGAGCTGGTAAGAGATGTCGAAGAAACAGAAAAAGGACAAATTTAGCATGACGATATGTGGGGAGTTCTTTCCGGAAGTTTACCCGTCCTTCCGCTCACAGAAATGGAGCCGTGGTGAGGAAGACCCTTTTATGACGGAGATGCGCCTTTTCTGCGCTTGCCAGCGTTGGGCCTTCAACCGGCTATTAGAGGGTGCATCCCGAGATGAAATCAAGAAATTGGGGCAGGAACTCTTCGGACTCAACTCCCGCTACGCGGACGATGCCAGACTTAAGGCACAAGCTTTACTGGACTCTCAGAAAGAGCTTCTGGAGTTGGAGATTGGGGAGACGGAAAACAAGCTGAGCCGGGCGAGAAAGAAACTCGGCATAGCGATGAGAAAGCTGGCGAAGGCAGAAGAAAAAGGCAATGCCCCGGACATTGTTGAAAAACTCCACCTGGCAGTCAAGGGGCGGAACAACCGGGTGGTGACTTTAGAGAAGAAGCTGGCCGAACTTGAGTCCCACCGAGAGAATGGCACGATACCAAAGGTAGTCTTTGGCGGCAGAAAGCTCTGGAAAAAGGTCTGCAAGGGACGGGCTACGCAGGAAGAGTGGCGAGCATCCCGCAAAAACCGCCTTTACTCCCGGGGAGACGAGACAAAAGGCGGCAACCCGAATATAAAGGTAACTTACCGGGAGGGGGAGTTCTACCTGGCGGTGACCATTTCCCATCTCTCGGAAAAGGTAGGCGAAGACGCCCTTGGCCGCCCGAAGATGAGCCGAGCCCCGAGGGTGGAGGGCAGGTTGTGGCTGCCGGAAAAGTACCGGGACCTGGTGCGGATGTGGCTGGCTATGAAGCTGCCCTACACAGTAGAGCTCATACGTACCCTGGAGGGCCGCTATATAGTGTATATGGCGTTCGACCTTGGTGGAGTGCGGGAGCCCAACTTTACTAAAGGTTGTTTAGCCATGGACACCAACCCTGATGGGGTGGCCTTATGCAATGTAAACGCCTCAGGCCAGCCGGAGCCGTGGCCGGAAGATTTTAATATCCCTTACCCCGGCAACCTGGGCAAGTATGAAGGAGAGTTTCAGGTTATAACTTACCCGAATGGTTTTCTGTACATCAGAGTACATGACTTAGCCTATGCTTGTAGCTTCCGGCGGGACTACCTTATAGGCGTTTTGGCTAGGGTAATCACTGACGTAGCCTTCTTTCTGGGCAAACCCATAGTCCTGGAGGACCTGGACTTCGGCAAGGATGGGCTGGATACCAACAAAAAGTTCAACCGCATGGCTTCAAACTTTCCCTTTGCCAAAATGGTGGAGGCGGTGTGCAGGAAGGCGGTCAAGGAAGGAGTTCCCTTAAAGCTCGTACCTGCCCGGCACACATCCACCATAGGTTACTGGAAGTATACGAAGCGTTACGCTGTTCCGGTGCACTGTGCGGCGGCGTTGGTTATTGGCCGCCGGGCGATGGACTTTAAGGAACGGGTAACGAAAGAACTTAAACAAGTAGTAGTCCAAATCAAGCAAAATCTGACCTGTAAGGTCAAACCTTATACACCGAGGGAAGGAAGAGGGATGACCCGTGGGGTCAGGGCCTGCTTGAGGCGGCTAGAGGGGAAGCTCCTGCAGCATAACGGGCTTGTTCCTTGGCAGCAGGAGGCGTATTACTCCGTCTGGCATGATCTCAAAAAGCTCGCCCTGTCCTAACGGTGACCCCGTTTAGCCGGTGTCGGACAAACCGGTAGGCGTCCTAACAGGACGCGGGAGGCGGGACTGGTTACCCATCCCCATCGGAAGGCCAGCACAATCCGGTGGAAGCTTGGACTTCTCCGCGTAAGCGGTCCATGCCGGTTGTGTCTTTCCGGTGCAGCACTCCCGTCCGGGTGGGACTCCCGGGCCGAGGCCCCCTGTCGCCCTGCCCCTCAGAGGGCAAATCAAATATCTGGAAAGGAGGCGAAATCCTGGTCCGGGGGCCGACTTGACTGAAGATAAAAACAGTCAAGTTTTTTGAACCAGGTTAGTTTTTTGAAAAAAGTAGTTTTAGCCCTCTTTAGCCTTTGCTCGGTTGTTTTTTTGGTTTATTTTTATTTTTATGTTGCTGCCTTATTAACCGTTAGCGCGTATTACGATGCTTTAACTTTAGGTGATTTTAATGCGGTGGGGAGGATTTTATTTAAAAACAACCAAAAGGAAAGGGTTAACTTGGAAAAAAAGCTTACCGAAGTTATGAGCTGGGATGATAGCCGTTATCTTTCTTTTGCCATAAAAGAAATTACCTTTTTAGAAAAGGGATTTAACTATCCCGAGGTAGTGGTGGAGATTACCAAAAAAGATGTGGCGGGACTACGAAAGTATGAAGAGCGGGCAGTTTTGGCCAGGAGGGGCTTGGGTTTTACTTTTAGTGCAATAACCTTTTCAGAAGATCCTTTGGCTAAATTCCGGGACCATAACCCGGGAGAAAATTTAAACGAGGTCGAAAAACAGGTTTCTGATTTAAATCTTTATCCCGAAAAAATTTTAATGGTGATCATTACTGACAAATATAAGCATCAGCAAAAGTTACTGCCGGGAAAAAATGAGCGGGAAATAAAATTATTAGTAAAAGGTATAAGGGAAGGGACAGCAGCTCCATCCCGGTACATGGAAAGCTTTAACTATGTTATAAAAATTAAAACCAAAAATGCCAGGGATGAGACGAAAGAGGTAGAAATTAAGTACTCTTCGGATTTAAATGTTTGTCAAGTTGGCGGGAAACTTTTTAAATCAGCGCCGGCTTTAAAACTTTTAATTGGAAATTATCAGGCTTGACCGTTTAAAAGGAAAAGGTATAAAATAACAGTATACAATGAATAAAATACAGGAATAAGCTACTGCTGGAGGTGAGATAATGGAAGCGGTAAAATTGACCCAGTTGGTAAGCTGTGCCGGGTGAGCGGCCAAGATGAGTCCCGAGACTCTGGCGCAAGTTTTGCGCTACTTACCGGAGATTAATGATTCCAATGCTTTGGTTGGTACCAATACTGCCGATGATGCGGCGGTTTACCGGATATCCGACGAACAAGCTATTGTTCTTACCGTGGATTACTTTACCCCGGTGGTGGATGACCCGTATTACTTCGGAGTTATTGCCGCGGCCAATTCGTTAAGCGATATTTATGCCATGGGGGCCAAACCGCTTTTTGCGTTAAACGTGGTGGGTTTTCCCAAAAAGCTTCCTCCGGAGATATTAGCTACTATCCTAAAAGGCGGGGCGGATAAAGCCCGGGAAGCGGGAATACCGGTATTGGGCGGGCATACGGTAGATGATGCGGAGCCCAAATACGGTATGGTAGTTTGCGGTTTGGTTCATCCGGATAAAATTGTAAAAAATCACCCTCCTCATCCCGGGGATTCTTTAATTCTAACAAAACCCCTGGGAATTGGGGTATTAACTACCGGAATGAAGCGGGGGATAGTGCCTGAAAATACCGCGAAAAAAGTAATGGAGGTCATGGAGACTTTAAACGATAAGGCCGCCGAAGTAATGGTAGAGGTAGGAGTTTCGGCGGCTACGGATATCACCGGGTTTGGGCTTTTAGGGCATTTAAAGGAAATGCTTCAGGAAGAGTTCGGAGCGGAAATTTATCTTACAAAGATACCGGCTATTGAAGGGGCATGGGAATTTGCCGGCATGAGGGTATTTCCCGGTGGGGCCAAAAATAACTTAAACTACTTACTGCCCCATTTGGATTTTGCCGGTGAATTTGCTGAAGAAGAAAAGTTGTTCCTTGCCGATCCGCAAACTTCCGGAGGACTTTTAATGGCCGTTTCCCAGGAAAAGAAAGAAGAGTTGGTTAAAAAACTTCAACAAAAAGGTGTATTGGCTGCCGAGATTGGCATAATCACGGGGAACAAAGGAAAGATTGTCGTTAAAAGATAGATTTAAAGTTTTTTAATTTGACATGAAAAATGCACTCCAACTCATATAATGATGGTGGAGTGCATTTTCTTTTTTAAGGAGTAAGGGAAAATGCCGGTTTACTTTTTGGAATCCGTCTTTCTGGGAAATTTTATCTTAAGTTATGCTGCTTTAACCTTTGCCGCAAAGGTTTTAAACCTGAAATTAAGTTTTGCCAAAAACCTTTTCTTTTCTTTAGTTGGGGCGGTTATGGCGGAAGTTTATTTAGCCTGGCCTTATTTTGGTATAAAAATCTTAGCTTTTTGCGTTTTTTTCCTTTCCACTTACCTCCTAACCAAATCTCCTTCCAATGCGGGAAAGCTTTTTTTGTTAACCCTGGCTTCCTTCTTTTTCCTAAACGGTGCATACCACGCCTTAATTATCACCGGATACTACCCGGAATTTTTCCTTCTTGCAGCATTAATCCTGGCTTTTATTGGAGAGTATGCTTATAAGCAATACCAGAGGATTGTAAGATTGAAAAAGTATGGATTTAGCTTGGAGATTGTTTACTCAGGAAAAAAAGTTACGGTACAAAGTTTTTTGGACACGGGAAACCGCCTTTATGACCCGCAACTGGGCTGGCCGGTGGTGGTGGTGGAGTATCGGGCGGTAAAAAAAATCTTGCCTGTTGGCTTTTTTCAAAGCAAGACTATTCGCAGGATACCTTTTAGGGGCGTTGGGAGGGGGCAGGGGTTTTTCTGGGGCTTTATACCCGACGAACTCAAAATCTGGCAGGAAGGCGAAGTTATTAGGGTTAAGAGAGCGGTGGTTGCCATAACCTTTCAATCGTTAAATTCCGAATTTCAGGCCCTTCTTTCGGAAGAAATCTTAAAATCGGCTTGACAGGGAGGGGTAGGAATGGTTATTAAGAAATTTTTCTTTTGGCTCAAAAATTTATTTAAAAAATTTTTTGAGCGTCCGGGAGAGGTTTATTATATCGGTAGCCACGATATTCTACCACCTCCCTTGAGTAGCGAGGAAGAAAATACTCTTTTGACGCTTTTGGTGCAGGGAGATGCCGCAGCAAAATCAACGTTGATCGAAAGAAACTTGCGCTTGGTTGTATACATAGCCCGGAAATTTGAAAATACCGGGGTAAATATTGAGGACCTGGTTTCGATAGGAACGATTGGTTTGATAAAAGCGGTAAATACCTTTAATCCGGAAAAAAAAATTAAACTTGCCACTTATGCTTCCCGGTGCATTGAAAACGAGATTTTAATGTACTTAAGAAGGAACAGCAAAATTCGCTTGGAAGTTTCCTTTGATGAACCTTTAAACGTTGATTGGGATGGGAATGAACTTTTGCTTTCGGATGTGTTAGGAACTGAAGGAGATATCATTTATAAGGTTATGGAAGATGAGGTGGAGAAAAAGCTTCTTAAAGTTGCCCTTTCCAAGCTAAACCAGCGAGAACGAAAGATTATGGAATTGAGATTTGGACTTACCGATGGTTACGAACGAACCCAGAAAGAAGTGGCGGATTTACTGGGAATTTCCCAATCATATATCTCAAGACTTGAGAAAAAAATTTTAAAACGGCTTAAAAAAGAAATAATTCGGATGGAATAAGTTCCGGCGTTTTGCCGGATTTTTTATTTTTTTCCAGTATAAAAGGAAAAACCCAGGGCAATAATCATAACGGTAGGTCAAAACTCCGACTAATGGGGTGACCGCGATGCAATCCAACAAAGTCGAGATTTGCGGAGTTAATACTTCCAAACTGCCGGTACTAACCAACCAGGAAATGAAAAAACTTTTCCTTAAGGTTAAAGAAGGGGATATGGAGGCAAGGCAAAAACTTATTTCGGGTAACTTGAGACTTGTTTTAAGCATAATTCAAAGATTTACCAATCGCGGGGAGTATGTGGATGACCTTTTTCAAGTAGGGTGCATCGGGCTTATTAAAGCCATTGATAACTTTGATTTGGAGCAAAATGTTAAATTTTCAACCTACGCGGTGCCGATGATTATTGGCGAAATTCGCCGGTATTTGCGGGATAATAATCCCATAAGGGTAAGCCGGTCTTTAAGGGATGTCGCTTATAAAGCTCTCCAGGTACGGGATAATTTGGTCGGACGTTTTTCCCGGGAGCCTACCGTAAGTGAAATTGCCCAGGAGTTAAAAGTTCCGCAGGAAGAGGTAGTTTTTGCCTTAGATGCTATTCAAGATCCGGTTTCTCTTTTCGAACCGATTTACCAGGACGGCGGCGATCCCATATTTGTTATGGATCAAATCAAGGACGAAAAAAATACCGACCATAACTGGCTTCAAGGGATAGCTTTAAAAGAAGCTTTAGAACGGTTAAATGAAAGGGAAAGGCTTATTTTAAAATTGCGATTTTATGAAGGTAAAACCCAGATGGAGGTGGCCGAAGAAATCGGTATTTCCCAGGCCCAGGTCTCAAGGTTGGAAAAAGCAGCCTTAAATCATTTAAGAAAATTTGTTTGAGGGAGGAGTAGGTCTGAAAAGAATTTGCGCTTTAGGAGTTTTATTTTTGGGGGCAAGTTTAATTTTTGGTTCCTTTTCCTATAAAGGGGAGATAATGCCCAAAGTGGTGGAGAACGATATTATCCGTTTTCATGTAATTGCTGCCAGCGATAACCCCGCTGACCAGGAGCTAAAATTAAGGGTAAGGGATGAAGTATTAACGTATTTATATCCCAGATTAAAAACGGTAAAAAGGCGCGAGGATGCGTTAAATGTTATAAAAAATGAACTGCCCCACATCAATGCTGTGGCCCAGAATTACCTTAAAACTCAGGGAAAAGATATTGGGATAAAAGTGGAGATGGGAAAGTTTTATTTTTCCGAGCGCTCTTATGGTGAATATCTGGTACCTGCCGGCTATTACGATGCTTTAAGAATAAAAATCGGCAAAGCCGAGGGGCATAACTGGTGGTGCATTCTTTATCCCCGCCTTTGTTTTGCCGATTGGGGACGAATCGAACCTTCGCACGTAAAAAGTTATTACTTGAAGTCCCTTTTCATTAAGAAGTTCAAAAAAACAATAAAAAAAGGGTAATTTTCAAGGCCTCCGGCATATAATTTACCAGGCCGGGGGTGTTTTTATGTTAAGGCTTTCGGAATTGAAATATCGTGAAGTAATTAACGTTGCGGACGGACGGCGGCTCGGGCTAATTAAAGATATTGATCTGGATTTAGAGAGGGGTAAGATTAATGGCTTAATCATACCGGTAGCTACCCGGAGCTGGAATTTTTGGGCGCGGAATGATGATGTGTTTATTCCCTGGTCGGCGATAAAAAAAATTGGAATAGATGTAATTCTGGTGGACCTTCCCAATTTTGTTGAAATACCGTCCCGCTAAAACCTCAGGCTGGTATGCCCTGGGGTTATTTTTTTGCCTTTTATTTCCTTGACCACACAAGATATAGTAGTATATAATTAGATTGAACACAAAATATAGGGTGGTGGGAGGAATTTGAGGTGTCCTTTTTGCGGTAACGAAAATACCCGGGTGATAGATACCCGGGCAGCGGAGGATGGTTTTGCCATTAAAAGGCGCCGGGAATGTGAAAACTGCAGCAAAAGATTTACCACCTATGAACGTTTGGATGACCGGCCGTTAATTGTGGTTAAAAAAGATGGCAGCAAGCAACTATTTGATAAACACAAAATTTACACGGGCTTATTAAAGGCGTGCGAAAAAAGGCCTATTGCCGAGAGCAAGCTTTTAGAAATAGCTGAGGAGATTGAGAGGGAACTAAAAAACAGATTAGAGCAGGAGGTTACAAGTTTGGAAATTGGGGAAATGGTCATGAGCCGGTTAAAGAAACTTGATGAAGTAGCGTATGTTCGCTTTGCCTCGGTATACCGGCAGTTTAAAGATGTTAATTCTTTTTTAGAAGAGTTAAAGAAATTGTTAAACGGGGGAGAGAATTCATAAATGTTTAAAGAGATTATCAAACGGGACGGTAGGGTAGTGCCTTTTGACCCTAATAAAATAACCGAAGCAATTTTTAAAGCAGCCCGGGCGGTGGGAGGAGAAGATCGGGAAACGGCTTTAAAATTGACCTTACAGGTCCTCGGCTATTTAAAAGCAAAATATAACGGAAATCTTTTTAACGTGGAAGATGTCCAGGATGCGGTGGAAAAAATTTTAATTGAAAACGGCCATGCGAAAACGGCCAAGGCGTATATTCTCTACCGGGCAAAAAGAACGGCGATTCGGGAAGGCAAATCGGAATTAATGGATACCGTGGCGGAAATCTTGGTGGAAACCAGCCGGGAAAACGCCAATATCGGGCACTCGCCGGCGGCCAAAATGTACCAAATAGCCAGTGCAGCCTCCAAACATTACTACCTTTCCCGGCTAATTCCCGAAGAACTGGCGCTGTTACATAAGCGGGGCGATTACCACATCCACGATTTAGATTATTATGCCAAAACCATAAACTGCCTCCAGCATCCCTTAAAGGAAATTTTAGAAAAAGGCTTTAATAATGGACATGGCTATATAAGACCGCCAAAGCGTCCGGGTAGTGCGGCGGCCCTGGCGGCCATTGTGTTGCAGAGTGCTCAAAATGACATGTACGGCGGGCAGAGCTTTCCGTTTTTCGACCGGGATATGGCAGCCTTTATGGGTCAGGCGCCGGAGGAAGAGATTTTCCAGGCGATGGAGGCATTTATCTATAATTTAAACAGCATGCACAGCCGGGCAGGAAATCAGGTAGTCTTTAGCAGTATAAATCTGGGCACCGACACCAGCGAGGCGGGTCGCAAAGTTACGAGAAATTTTTTACTGGCCTACGAAAGAGGGCTTGGCCGGGGCGAAAATCCCATTTTTCCCAATATAATTTTTCGTCTGAAAAAAGGCGTTAACTTTGAGCCGGGTGACCCCAATTACGATCTTTTTCAACTTGCATTAAGGGTTGCCGCTAAAAGGCTAAATCCAACTTTTAGTTTTATGGACAGTAGCTTTAATCAGAAGTACGGCGACCAGGTAAGTTATATGGGCTGTCGTACCAGGGTTATGGCCAACCGGAAGGGACCGGAGGTTACCGAACGGCGGGGGAACATTGCTGCGGTTACCTTAAATCTACCCCGGCTTGCCATTAAAGCCAGGGGTAACCTTGAAGTTTTTTGGCAGGAACTATTCTGGCTTATGGAAATGGGAAAACAGCAGCTCCTTCACCGGCTTTCCGTTTTAAAAAATTTAAAGGTAAAGGATTTACCTTTTATCATGGGGCAAAAAATTTATTTGGGTTCCGAAAATTTGGGACCGGAAGATTCAATTTTACCGGCAATTGTGCATGGGACATTTTCGATAGGCTTTATCGGTCTTGCGGAAACCTTAATTTTACTTACCGGAAAACATCACGGAGAAAGTGAGGAAGCTCAGGAACTGGGCCTCAAAATAGTAAAAGCTATGCGGGAAAAGGTGGATGAGTTTTGTGAGGAAACGGACCTTAACTTTGCCTTGCTGGCAACCCCCGCGGAAGGTTTATCCGGGCGATTTACGGCTTTGGACCGAAAAGAATTTGGGGTGATACCCGGAGTTACCGATAAGCAATACTACACTAACTCTTTTCATGTGCCGGTAGCGTATCCCATTGAAATATTTAGAAAGATAGAAATTGAGGGACCGTATCACAAGTACTGCAACGGTGGGCACATTAGCTATGTAGAGTTTTCCGCTCCTCCCTTAAATAACGTTGAAGCTTTGGAAGCGGTTATAAGACATATGGCAAAAAACGACATGGGATATGCGGGAATTAACTATCCCCTTGATTTTTGCGAAAACTGTGGCTTTTTAGGGGTGATTGATGACCTTTGTCCAGCCTGCGGTGAGGGACAGATTAGGCGGGTTAGAAGGATTACCGGTTATTTAAGTACGGTAGACCGTTTTAACGATGCCAAATTGGCCGAACTTTACGACCGTAGACCCCACGGGGTGTTATAATGGCGAAACTAAAGGTAGCAGGTATTACCAGGGAAAGTGTAACGGACGGTCCGGGGTTACGTCTGGTGGTTTATACGCAGGGTTGCCCTCACCGGTGTGATGGTTGTCATAATCCGGAAACCTGGGATGTTTCCGGGGGCTATGAATTAGAAAGCGAACTAATTTTTGAACAAATCAAGGAAAATCCTCTCTTAGCAGGGTTAACCATTTCCGGGGGTGAGCCGTTTTTACAGGCTAAAAACTTAATTGATTTGGTACAAAAAACTTCTGTTCTTGGCAAAAATACTGTTATTTATACCGGTTATACCTTTGAGGAGTTAATGCAAATTGGACAACATCAACCGGAAATTTTAGAATTGTTAAAAGCTGCCGATTACCTGGTAGATGGGCCCTTTATCAAGGAACTTAAAACTTTTACTTTACCTTTTAGAGGTTCGTCGAATCAGAGGTTTATTGACTTAAAAAAGAGTTTTTTACAAAAGCAAATAGTTGAAGTGAAATGGGAGTAAATTGTTGAAATTTACTCTTTTTTTTTCTTTACACTCCCAAAATTCAAGAGTAATATAGAAAAAAAGAAGATTGGGGGAGTAAAATGGAATTAACTTTTTTCGGTGCCGCTGATACAGTTACCGGCTCGTGCTACCTATTTAACGTTGCCGGGCGCAAGTTTTTGGTGGATTGCGGGCTTTTTCAAGGCCCCAAAGCGATAAAGGAAAGAAATTACGGCGAATTTCCTTTTAATCCATGGGAAATCGAGTTTATTCTTTTAACCCATGCCCATATCGACCATTCCGGGTTAATTCCTAAGCTTGTAAAAAAAGGTTTTAAGGGAACCATTTATGCGACGGAACCGACGGTGGATTTAGCGACGGTAATGCTCCCCGATAGCGGACATGTGCAGGAAATGGAAGTGGAGAGAAAAAACAGAAAACTAAGACGGGCAGGTAAGCCGGAATTACAGCCGATTTATACCGCTGACGATGCATTTAATGCTTTGGCATATTTTCAAAAAGTACCTTTGGAAACACCCTTTACTCCCTTACCTGGTTTAGAAGTTACTTTTTTTGATGCCGGACACATTTTAGGTTCGGCTATGATAAAAATTGCATATAAAGGGCAGGACGCTACCAGAACTATTTTGTTTACCGGCGATTTAGGCCGAAATGGCAGGCCTTTTATGAAAGAACCGCAAAAAGTTCCTTTGACCGATATTTTAGTTTTAGAAAGTACGTATGGTGACCGGGTTCGTTCCGAGGAAGGAGATTTAAAAACTCTTTTAAAATCTTTAATTGAAAAAGTTTATAGGAGAAACGGCAATTTAATTATTCCGGCTTTTGCTATGGAGCGGACCCAGGATTTAATTTATATTTTAAACGACTTAGTGGAAAATAAGGAAGTACCTCCAATAGATGTATACATCGATAGCCCTTTGGCGGTGGAAATTACCAAGCTTTTCAAAAAATATCCGATGTTTTTTAATGAAGAGTACAAAGAAAAACTTAACCGGGGAGATGATCCCCTTGCCTTTCCAGGCCTTCATTTTTCGGTAAGCCAGGAAGATTCGGTAAAGCTTAATAACATTAGCCGGGCTATTATTATATCTGCTTCAGGTATGGCCGATGCGGGCCGGATACGCCATCATTTAAAACATAATTTATGGCGGCCGGAGTCGGCGGTATTGTTGGTTGGCTATCAAGCTCAGGATACCCTGGGGCGAAAGTTGTTAGATGGAGCAAAAGTGGTTAAAATTATGGGTGAGGAGATTGCCGTTAAAGCGGAAGTTTACCACTATGATGGTTTATCGGCCCATGCCGATCAGAGGGAATTACTGGCGTTTATCGGAAAGTTTAGCCAAAAACCTGCGCAAATTTACCTGGTTCACGGGGAAGACGAGGCCCGGCTAAATTTAAAAAAGTTAATTGAAGAAAAATATCGGATACCGTGTTACCTTCCCCGTTACCAGGAAACAATATCTTTACTTGCAAACTTACCCGGAAAATCGGAAGAAGTATTAATCGATAAAGTAATTACTTTATTGAAAGCTAAACAATTAACGGAGAAAGCCAGAGATTTAGTGGAAAAATTAGTTAAGGAGTTAGAAAGTTGATGGAGTTTTTATTAAAAGAAAGAAAAGGCTTAAAGCTTTTTTTCTTTAAAAAATTTCAGGATTTTGGTATTGATGCTTTTTTCACCACGCGCCCTGGGGGGCAAAGTTCAGGACCTTATCAAAGTTTTAATTTAGCCCTCCACGTGGGTGATGAACAAAAGGCTGTAATAAAAAACCGCGAACTTTTAGCCGCTGTTTGGGATTTAGATTTAAAAAATTTTGTAGCAGCGGAGCAAGTACATGGTACAAATATTGCCCTTGTAGACCATGCTGATGGCGGACGGGGTATGGAACAACTGGATTCGGCGGTAAAAAAGACCGACGGCTTAATTACTAGGGAAAAAAACCTTGGACTTTTAACGTTTTATGCCGACTGCGTGCCGTTGTACTTTTTTTCGCCTGATCCTTTTATTTTAGGGGTAGCCCATGCCGGGTGGCGGGGTACGTTAACGGAAATTGGGGCAAAAATGGTTTATACTTTAACTTCCTTAGGGGCAAAACCGCAAAATATTATTTGCGGTATCGGGCCGGCAATTGGACCGTGCTGTTATGAAGTGGGCGATGAGGTTGCCCAGAGTTTTCTTGACCGGGGCTATCCCAAGGGAGTGATAAAAAAAGAGGGGAAATACTTTTTAAATCTCTGGGAGATAAATTCCGAAATATTAATTAAAGCTGGTATTCAGCAGCAAAAAATTGAGATTTTAAATCTTTGCACGTCCTGTAATCCTGACTTATTTTTTTCTTACCGCAGAGATGGGGGCGTAACCGGGCGTATGGCTGCCGGGATTATAAAAAGGGAGGTAGGTTATGAAAATTTTAGTGGTGGATGATGAAGCTCCAATTGTGGAGCTAATAAAGTTCAACCTGGAGCGGGAAGGTTATAAAGTTTTGGAAGCTTATGATGGTATAAGAGCCCTTGAGATTGTAAAAAAAGAGCTTCCGGATTTAGTTATCCTTGATATTATGCTTCCCGGAATGAGTGGTTTGGAAGTATGTAAAAATATCAGGAACAATGAAAAAACAGCGGAAATACCAATTATCATGTTAAGCGCCCGCGGGGAGGAAGTGGATAAAATCCTGGGCTTAGAGTTAGGGGCCGATGATTATATGGTGAAGCCCTTTTCTCCCCGGGAACTGGTAGCCAGGGTCAAAGCAAGACTCAGACGTTTGGAAGGAAGAGAGGGGAAGAAAGAGGGGATTATCAAAATTAAAGATATTGTCATAGATCAGGAAAAATTTGCTGTTTACGTTAAGGGCAAAAAAATGGATTTTACTCCTAAAGAGTTTGAGCTTTTAAAGCTTTTAGCCAGTAATCCCGGTAAAGTATTTACCCGGGAATATCTTTTAGAGAAAATATGGGGTTACGAGTTTTTGGGAGATACCCGGACGGTGGATGTTCATATTCGTCATATACGACAAAAGATAGAAGATAATCCGGCAGATCCGGTTTACATCGAAACCGTTCGGGGAGTGGGTTACCGGTTCGGTGAGGAAAAGAAATGAGAATGGAAATTGGCCTGTTACTGCTGTTTCTTGTTAATTTAATAATCCTTTTTCTGGTTGAAGGAAAATTGCTTTCAATTTTGGAAGGGATTTTTCTTGCTGCACTGGGATATATAATTTTTGGAGCATTTATTAAAGAAGTTAATAACAAATTTAAGTTATTAGAAGAATTTACCTCAAAATGGCGGCAGGGCCAGTATTTCAAGGTAAGCTATTATAATGATAAGGAACTGGGGAAAATTGTTGATAATGTAAACCACTTGATTGAACAGCTGGAAAACTGCAAAAGAGCTATTAACGAAGGAGAAAAAAGACTTACGGCAATTTTAGCCGGAATTAAAGCCGGGGTTATGGTATTGGACCGGGACGGGAGAGTTATTTTAGTAAATAAAGGTTTGGAAAATCTCTTCGGGAAGTTAAACTTTACCGGGGAGCCCAAGCCTCTCTTGGAAGTAATCAGAAACTACGAATTGGAAAAATTTTTAAAGGAAGCTCTGGCCAATTTAAAAGAAATGACCCGGGAAATAGAATTTTTACTGCCAAATTCCAAGACCATCTTAATTCACGTAACACCGTTAAAAGATGAACACGACCAAAAGGTTGGTCTTGTAGCAGTTTTTGATGATATTACTGAAGAACGAAAGTTAGAGAAAATGCGGAGTGAATTTATTGCCAATGTTTCCCACGAATTAAGAACGCCGCTAACCTCCATTAAGGGTTTTTTGGAAACTTTATTGGATGGAGCGTTGGAAGATAAAACCATTGCCAAACATTTTCTTCAGATAATGAACAGTGAAACCGAAAGGTTGACCCGGTTAATTGATGATTTGTTAAGCCTTTCCAAGATTGAAGCCAAAAAGGTGGATTTTGCTCCGAAACCGCTAATGCTTCAGGAATTAATCCAAAAAATGAAGCTTTTGTTTAAAAGTCGTTTGGAAGAAAAAGAATTAAGCTTTATCATTTCCCTTCCGGAAAATTTACCTTTAGTACTGGCCGATGGCGATATGATCAGCCAGGTTTTAATTAACCTTATTGATAATGCAATAAAATACACCCCTGCCGGAGGAAAGATAGAAGTTACAGCTGCCGTCAAGGGGTCGTGGGTAGAGGTTGTGGTAAAGGATACGGGAATTGGTATTCCCGAAGAAAGTCAAAAACGGATTTTTGAGCGTTTTTACCGGGTTGACAAGGCTCGTTCCCGGGAATTGGGAGGTACTGGACTTGGACTTGCTATCGTTAAACACATAATTGAACTGCACAACGGAAAAGTTTGGGTCAAGAGCAAGGTGGGAGAGGGAAGCGCTTTTGGTTTTACCATACCTATTGCTCAAACGGTACAAAAGGAGGAATAGCTAATGACAGCTCGGCAAAATTTTGATAAAGCGTTAAATGAATTGGAAAACGAAATATTACGGATGGGTAGCATGGTGGAAAGGGCAATTTATGATGCGGTTGAATCTCTGGCCAAACAAGATGTGGATTTAGCTCAAAGGGTAATTAACGGGGACCGGGATATTAACTATTTAGAAACGGAAATTGAAGATCGTTTGGTCACCTTAATAGCCACGCAACAACCAATAGCCCGGGATTTAAGGCGGATAATTACCGGGATAAAAATCATAACGAACCTGGAAAGAATGGGCGACCACGCGGTGGATATAGCTCGAGTAACTAAGAGGATAGCAGGACAACCGCTTATTAAACCTTTAGTTGATATTCCGCGAATGGCCAAAATATCCCAGCAAATGGTAAAGGAAGGGTTGGATGCTTATGTCCGTTCCGATGTGGATAAAGCAAAATATATGTGTTCGTTAGATGATGAAGTTGATCATCTTTACTCGCAGGTTTTCAGGGAGCTCCTGACTTATATGATGGAGGACCCCAAAACCATTGCTCAGGCTACTTCACTGTTATTTGTTGCCCGGTTTTTGGAACGGATTGCCGATTATGCTACCAATATTGGTGAGGCGGTTATTTACCTGGTTACCGGAGAAAGGTTCGATTTAAACCTGTAATGGGGCGAATTAAATGAATAACGCGAAAGTTGTTTTTCTAAAGAAAAAAAGGAAAAAAAAGAAAAAAAACAAAAAGATTCTGATTTACTTTTTAATGGGCAGTTTTGTTGCGTTTATTCTTATAAATTTTGGAAAAACTCTTTTAGTACAAAACTTTAACCCGGTTGGTTATTTGGAGTGGAAAGTTTTTGAAGATGGGGTTAGAACCGAAGGGTTTCTTTTTAAAAATGAAGTTCCCGTTTATGCCGAAGCTAACGGAAAGGTTGAACTTCTTCTTGCCTGGAAAAAGGTTAGAAAAGGAGATACAATTGTCAAAATAAAGGATAATGCCAGTCAAAAAATTATTCCGGTTAAAGCAAAGGTAAACGGAATATTTGTTCCCAATACCGATGGTTTGGAGTTTATTGGCCCCGATAATATTGAAACTTTAAACCCCAGTAAAATTCTGGAACTCTACCAACCCAGGAAAGTCGAAGGAGATGCTGTGGAAGGGCAGCCTTTAGGAAAAATTATCGATAATTTAAATCCGATTCTCTTGGTGATACCTAAGTTATCTTTACGCGATAACTTAGTAGAAGGGCGAGAGTACCGCCTGAATATTAATGAAAAGTACGAGTTAAAAGCTAATTTTCTCCGGAAAAATGGCGAAGTTGCGTTATTTTCCATTAATTTTTACCCTGATGAGCTGTTAAATCAGAGAAAGGTTTCGGTATTTATTAAAACCAAAGAGTATAGCGGTTTTTGGGTTCCGGTTTCGGCGGTGAAACAAATTGCCGGAAAAACTTATCTTTATACGCTTAAGAATGAAGAAGTCGTTTTAACTCCCGTAAAAGTAGTACTTAGCAGGGAAAATAATGTTTTGGTTGAAGGAGAAAAGGAGTCCAAGGACGAATTAATAGGGAAGAAGTATTTAATCCGTCCCTTTCTTGTCCAACCCGGGGACAAGTTTCATTAATATTTCAGGGTGGAGGATCAATTATGGAAATATCCCAAAAGCTTCAGGAAGTTAAGCGGGAGATTGCGAAAATACGCCCAGGAAGTAAGGTAAAAATATTAGGAGTTACCAAAACGGTGGATGTGGAAAGGATTAAAGAGGCAAGTAAAGCGGGTGTAGAGGCTTTTGGTGAGAACAAAGTTCAGGAGTTTTTGGAAAAGTATGAGAAGCTTCCTAACTTAGAGTGGCATTTTATCGGTCACCTGCAAACCAACAAAATTAATAAAATTTTAGGAAAAGTTGTACTTATTCATTCATTGGATCGCTACAATTTAGCAGAGGAAATAAATAAGCGTGCTTATAGATTGGGGATTAACGTTCCTGTTCTTTTAGAAGTTAACATGGCAAAGGAGGAGACAAAATTTGGCTTAATGCCGGAAGAAGTAGAGGATTTTTACTTTGAAGTTCGGGAAAACTTTAAGAATCTTGAGGTATCTGGTTTAATGACCGTAGCACCGTACGTGGAAAATCCCGAAGAGGTGCGACCGGTTTTCCGAGCTATGCGGGAGCTTTTTTTGAAGCTTAAGGCTAAAGATCCGGAAAACGATAAATTCCAGTACCTTTCTATGGGCATGTCTAACGACTATAAAGTGGCGGTGGAGGAAGGTGCCAATATTATTCGCCTGGGTACCTTGCTTTTTGGGGAGAGAAAGTATTAAAGGGGAGGGTATTTATGTCAGGAGGTTTTTTGGATAAAGTCTTAAATTTTATGGGATTCAGTGAAGAGGAAGAAGAAGAGTACGTAGAAAAAGAACCGGCGAAAAAAGTAAGAGGGAAAGCTAATTTAGTTGCTTTGCCGGGAATGAGCATGCTCAAGATGATGGTTTTTGAACCCAGGAGTTTTGATGAAGTGCAAGGTATTGCGGACAGTTTAAAATCCGGAAGTCCGGTGGTGGTGAATTTAGAGCGAATTGATGGGGAATTGGGCCGCAGAATTATTGATTTCCTAATGGGCACTACCTATGCTTTGGGTGGGCATTTGCACAAAATTAACCCCCAGATTTATTTATTTGCTCCCCAAAATGTTTTAATCGAAGGGGAAATGCGGGAGTTTCGGGATAAAACCTTTTTTAACCCTTTTAAATAAAGTGGAGGAGTAACTATGAAACCAGCTGTAGGAATAATTGGTGTTGGCCAAATGGGCGGGGCAATTGCCCGGG
The DNA here is from genome assembly GCF_000427565.1 of Carboxydothermus ferrireducens DSM 11255. Classification (NCBI taxonomy): domain Bacteria; kingdom Bacillati; phylum Bacillota; class Clostridia; order Thermoanaerobacterales; family Thermoanaerobacteraceae; genus Carboxydothermus; species Carboxydothermus ferrireducens. The sequence continues at coordinate 11,752 of NZ_ATYG01000012.1, read as the reverse complement.
GCTTATTAAAACAACAACCTTCTCCGATAAAAAAACTTTTCCTGTCCGATAAAAATCAGGAGTGTTTAAAACCTTTTTTAGAGCAGGCTGAGCCGGTTACCAATGAACTACTGGTTAAAAAAGCTGATGTGGTCATTGTTGCGGTAAAGCCGTACCTGGTAGAAAGTGTGATAAAAGAAATCTCTCCGGGGCTTTCCGGTAAAATTTTAGTTTCAGTGGCGGCCGGGGTTTCCTTGAAAAAAATAGCCGAGTGGGGGGTTCCTGGTGAATGTGAGGTGGTAAGGGTAATGCCCAATACTCCGGCTTTAATTGGCCAGGGTTTTATAGCGATTACGCCCTCCAAAGCAAATGCTTTATTAGCGGAAATTTTTAATTCTTTAGGAGAAGTGGTTTTTCTCGAAGAGAAATATTTTGATCAGATTACAGCCTTAGCGGGAAGTGGACCTGCTTATATTTATTTAGTAGCGGAAGCATTAATTGATGGAGCGGTCCGCTTGGGTCTTCCCCGGGATGTGGCAAGGAGCGCGGTTGTCCAGACTTTGATAGGGGCAGGAGCAATGCTCAAAGAAACTCAGGAACATCCGGGAATTCTCCGGGATGCGGTAGTAACCCCCGGTGGGACCACGGCGGCGGGTTTATACCAATTGGAAAAACAGGGGATTCGAGGAATGTTTGCCGACTGCTTAGAAAGTGCTTACGAACGGGCCAAAAATCTTACTTAAATAGAGGTGGAACATGAATTTTTTAACGGATTTTGTTAACTTAGCCTTTAATATTTATGGCTGGCTTATTATTATCCGCGTTTTACTTACCTGGATTCCGGTTAATACCTATCATCCAGTGGTTAATTTTATTACATCGCTAACCGACCCTTATTTAAATCTTTTTCGGCGGCTTATTCCACCGGTAGGTATGATTGATTTTTCTCCAATTGTGGCGTTTTTTGTTCTTGAAGTAATGAGAATGGCAGTTTTACAGTTACTGTTAATGCTGGGGTGATAGCATGGATTTAAGTCAAGTCGAAATTGAGGACCTGCTTTCCCGAGCTGCCAAAGGGCAGATTGTATTGACCGACTTTCTTGATCCGGCTGCAGCTTCGCTTACCAGGGACTTATTAAGAAATTATCCTGAAGTAAGTTATAAAGTGGATGGCGGTTATCCCAATGCGGAAAGAGTGCGTTTTGCCTTTTACCCCATCTATGTTTTTCCTGAAGATGTAGAGCTTAATCTTGGATTTATAGAAATAACGGGGAACTTTAAATTTCAAGCGGTAACTCACCGGGATTTTTTGGGAGCGATCCTGGGCACGGGGATAAAAAGGGAGAAGGTTGGTGATTTAATTCTTATTCCCAATGGTTGCCAGGTGGTGGTAGACCGGGATTTGGTACCATATTTAATTCAACAGTTAGACAAAGTCCACCGGGTAGGTGTTACTGTTAAGGAAATCGTTCGGGAAGAGCTTTTGTTACCCGAAGCCAAAACCCGGGAAGTTGTCGCTTTTGTGAAATCCTTAAGACTTGATAGTGTAGGAGCCAGCGGATTTGGAATTTCCCGAAGCCAGATGGTGAAGGAAATCGAAGGACAAAAAGTAAGGGTTAACTGGAAATTGCAGGTTAAACCTTCGTATGAGGTTGCTCCGGGCGATGTAATTTCTTTAAGGGGACGGGGCAGGGTGGAAGTTCTTGAAATTGCAGGAGTTAGTAAAAGCGGGCGCAATAAGGTAATATTAAGACGATACCTTTAAATTTTGGGAGGGTTATAAATGCAGCTGCCGGTGGAGATCAGGGCAAAAGAATTTAAAAGGGTTTTTCGGGGTTACGAGCCGGAAGCAGTGGATAATATTTTAGAAATGGTAGCCCAGGATTTAGAAAAACTTCTTGCCGAGAATCAACGGTTAAAAGAGTTACTTGAGGCTAAAGAACAGCAATTAGCAAATTTTAAGCTTTTAGAAGACAGAATAAATCAAGCTTTAATTGTGGCGGAAAAAACTGCAGGAGAAATAATCGAAAACGCTAAAAAAGAAGCGGAAATTATTCTTAAAACGGCGCAAAATCAAAAAGGAGAAATGATAAGTCAAGCTAAGTTAGAAGTGCAAAAAATTATGGAAGAATACGAAAGATTAAACCAGGAATACGAAAAATTCAAAAGGGAATTTAAAGCGTTGTTATTAAGTTATTTAGACGAGGTGGGTGAAAAAGACCTAAATACTAAAGACCGCCAAATTTCTCAAATAAAGCCCAAAAGCGTGGAAACACCTTAACAAAAAAGCCCTGCAGTTTTCCTGCAGGGCTTTTTAACTATCAGAGCCGGCAATTACAAGCTGGTCTTAATATACGAAATCATATCATCGGTAACAAGTTTTGCTACATCCGGCAGCATTTTGGGCATCAACCGATCCATAACTACGGGCATCAGGTTGGGCATTTGCCGCTTCATGTAATCGGGCATCGGAATCCGTTTTTCCACCTCTCTTAGCATATCCGGAAGCACCTTGGGCATTACCATTGGCATCAACATCGGCATCATCTTAGGCATCATTGGCTTCATTAAGGAAAGCCCGCCGGGGATTACCCGCATAACTTTCATCATTGTTACCATGTAGCCAGGCATCGCTTTAAACATTTGCGGGAAGAGAGCTTTCATAACTTGAGCAAAACCTTCCGGAGTCATTAAAGCAATCATCTTTTCAAATACGGCCCACAACTCTAATGCGTAAGGAGTGGGGTTTGGTAACTCAATTCCCAAACCCTTGGCAGCAAAGGCAGCTAAGTCGACTACCGGCATATCGATGTTGTTTTTATCGGCAGCTACCCTTAACTGAAACTGGCAGCAAGGACAGAGTGCTATAAGCATATCAGCATTAACTTTAACGGCTTCGTTTACCCGCTTTCCACCTAATTTATCGGAAGTTGGGTGGGATTCGCCAATCCGGGTTAACACGCTACCGCAGCAAAGGGCATTTTCCCGGTTATGTTCCATTTCCACGAACTCTACGCCGGGTATCGCTTTAATAAGCTCCCGGGGGGGTTCGTAAACTCCTCCCGCCCGACCGATATGGCACGAGTCGTGGAAAGTAACCCGGGCGTTGACTTCATGGGTGAATTTAAGCTCGCCGGATTTAATTTTTTCTTCTAACACTTGTGAATAATGCTTGGCTTCAATATCGTATTCAAGACCGAGCTTTTTCGCCCATTCGGGGTAAAGGTCATGCCACGATAACCAGCAGGCGGGGCAGGAAGTTACAACCGTTTTTACACCCCGTTTTTTAGCTTCAGTAATGTTGTGCTTAACAATTTCCTGGAATACATCCCAGCGCCCGGAAACTAACATGGGTATACCGCAGCAAGCTTCATCTTTGCCAAGGTAGGTAAACTCAATGCCTGCCGCATCTAAAAGCCGAGCAGAAGCAATGGCAATATCGTTTTCTACGTAACTTGCGGTGCAACCGGCAAAATAAGCGATTTCAGCTTTGTCTTTAATTTTGCCTTTTAAGTCTTCGGGAACCCATTTATCCCGGTCTTCCCGAAAGCCCGCCCAGATGTTGATGTCTTTTTGCAAACTGGCAGCCATCATTTCAAAGGCCGGGAAGGTCATATAACCTTTTTCCATTACAAGGTCGCCCCGCAGGACTCCCCAGGACGGTTCAATGGGTAAATCTAACTGACAAACAAAGTCACACTTCTCGCAGGTAGTACAGAGCAGGAAAGTATCAACCATTTTTTGGTCAAACTTGGCTTTACCTTCAATTACCTTGCGAATAAACGACCATTTACCCCGGGGGCTTGCTGATTCCCAACCCCGGCCGTCATATAGAGTACATACGTTGCGGCAGTAACCGCACTGGGCACAGGCATAAGCATACCAGGCGACGTTTCCGGGGATTCCGTTTTTCGCTTCGAATTTTTCTCCTAAATCGGGTTTTGCTTTGTTGCCAAACCACCGGGCTACCCCTTCAAAAGTATTGGCCAGGGACATAATCGTATTAATGATGCCTTTTCCTTCAAGCTTCAAGGGGTTAAATAAACCGTCGGGGTCCACTTTAGCTTTTAGTTCTTTAATTTTTTGTAACCTTTCGCCATATACCGCTGGAGCTTCATTAGCTAAATAAAGCCCTGCGGCGTAGCTCCTGCCGCCAAACTTTTTCGCAGTTTTTAAGACGGTAAGAGATAGGCTATAGGCAAAGTTGAAAGAAAACTTCCGTTCATCGTGCGGGATAAAGCCTAAAAGGACAATTTCACTATCGCCTACAACCGTACCTTCGATGACTAAGGGAAGAGAAATCAAGCGTTCAAACTCACTAAATACTTCACTTAAGCGATTCTTGGGAATCACGACTTCTGCCGGCACTAATGAAGGACCAATTCGTTTAACTTTCATGGGGTTATAACGCTGTTCCCATTCGTGCTTGGTTATTTCCGCCGGTAGTATTTCTCCACCATTTTTTGCAGCTAAACTTTCTATTTTACCGGCTATGTTGCTATCTTCAAAAGCAACGATGGTAATAAAACCTTTAGGCAAAGTTGGACCTTTTTCTTCGTGCCCGTGGTGTACCTTGGGAGGTAACTGGTTTTTTAATTCGGCAGCCGTTGGATTGATAAAACCAACATGCCAGATGTCAAGGCCGCTTTTTCCTAGATCAATAATAAAATTTTGTAAATCTTTTGCCGATTTAAAGTTTGCGGCAATTACATGGGTATCTTTAAGAGGTTTTACCTTTAAAGTAACTTCGGTAATAACCCCGAGAGTTCCCATGGTACCAAAAATTAAATCTAAATCTTTTCCGGAAAAGGTGCGGACTTCGCCGTTGGCTAAAACAACTCTGACGCTAACCACATTTTCTTTAAACCAGCCGTACTTGTAACTGCCGATACCGGAACCTTCCTGAGCTACCCAACCACCAACCGTTGAAGCCGGGGCACTGGTAGGAACCATTCTTGGGGCAAGACCATAAAAACTTAAATAATATTCTAAATCTTTCCACACCACACCGCCCTGGACGGTTACCGTTTGGGCTTTTTCATCATGGGCGATAATTTTATTAAAACGGGATAAGTCAATAACCAAACCGCCTAAAACCGGTAAAACTCCACCGTAACCGGAAGAAGCGGAAGCCCTTGGCGTAAGGGGAACTTTCTTATTTCTTGCCCACTGGAAAAGCCAGATTAATTCTTCTTCGTTTTCCGGCTGGACTATACCAGCGGGGGTGGTGTTACCTACCAATGGCTTAATTAGGCTTGGTAAGGCACCAACATCGTGATCGTATAAAATTCGCTCATTGTAATTAAAGTTTACCCGCGCACCAAACTTACGCTGGAGTTCGGCCTGCTCAGCTTGTGAAAAACTTCTTTTTTCCGCCACCATTACTCCTTCCTCCCTTTAGTAAGCTAATTTAAATATACTGCAAAAAAATTTCGCTGTCAATATGGTTCGGGAGGAGGCGAAAAGTGAAAAATTTCAGAGAGAAAAGGCGAGAAGTGTCAAATATTATAGGACTTTATATATCTCTTGTGAAAGTTGCCACCAAGTATTTATATTTTTTAACTCAAGTATTTTTAAAAAATTCAGAAAAACTTTAGCGCAAATTACCGCATCTCCCAGGGCTGTGTGTCTTCCCTGGAGGCTTATGGCAAATTTTTGGGCAAAATTTTCTAAAGAATAGTTTGGCTCCCGGGGGAAGAGATATATTCCTAAATCCACGGTATCCAGGAGACGGGGGGTTAGTTTTTTTCCTGTTAAGGAACTTAGATGTTTATTTAAAAAAGCCAGGTCAAAATTTACCGAATGCCCAACGATAACCGAGTTTCTGGCAAAATCTAATAAAGTTGTCAGGGTATTAGTAAGGGGAGGAGCGTTTTGCACCGTTTTTGGACTAATTCCGGTTAATCTTTGGACTACTTCTGGTATTTCCCGCTGGGGGTTGACATAAGCATGAAAGGCTGGACGGGTGATGTTGCCGTTAATAATTTTTACCGCACCAATCGCGATAATTTCGTCCCCCTGAAAGGGTTTTAAGCCGGTGGTTTCCAGGTCAATTACCGTATAGGTTAAATTTAAAAGCGGAATGTCGTAAGGATAAAAGGCATTTATCGTTTCAATTTTAGTGCGAAGCGGGTTTTTATTTTGTTCTAAAAATTTTTTTAAAGATTTTATCATTGAAATTCCTCCCTAAAAGGCGGTTACCCGGAAGGCGGTGGCGGTAAGTTGCTGAAGCTTCTGGGCGTAAATTAAAGCCTCTTTTAAAAGCATTTGGTCTTTGCGGGGTAAATGGTAAGGGTTAATAAGATTTGTGGGGGTAAGATTTACTTTAATTTTGCTTAAATTTTCTTTGATTCTAAATAAGGAAATGGTTTCAAAGGCAAACTGGAAACTTTCAATTTCTTCCCGGGAAAAAATCTGTTTTGTTTCTAAAAACTTTAAGCGAGTTAAAGTGGCGCTGGAGGAATAGTATTTTTCCCGCAAGGCAAATAGGCGGATGGCATCGACAAAATGGATTGTCCCTTGTCTTTTTAAATCAAGCATATCTTTGCGTGGACCAGATCTGGGGGTAATAAACGAATGCCAGACGTTAAGCGGTACTTTATTTAGATATTCATCCCGGGCTAAATGGAAAAACACTATTGGGGTTTGGGAAAGCTGTTCTAAAACCTGCTCCTTTAATTTTTCGGCTAAGTTAAAATTACCGTAAACCGGGCGAAAATCGAGAAAGATGGAAAAAAGGCGAATATTTTCTCCGGTTAAGTTTAAAAACCAGTCCAAAAGTTTTTGTTCCCAGTGAACTATTTGTCCGTTCCAAAAAGGATTACTGGCCATAACCCCGCCTTTACAGGGACTGAAACCCACTTCTATTAACAGGTTATTGATTTTTTGGCCAAGTTTTAAAAAGTAATCCTGAACTATTTTGGGCTCCTCCTGAGGATTATCCCAGATAAGACCGTTATCCAGGTCGGTGCGTAAATATTGTTCTTCCCGACCGGCACTGCCCATGTTAATAAAACAAAAATCGGCGGGTGGCGGCCCCGACTCGTTCTCCATTTCGGTAAGTGCCAGCTCTACCGCTTTCCGGTAAGCCCGGTCGAAAAATTCGGTCATAATTTTATAAATTTCGGCAATTCCGGCTTTTTCCGAAACGAGAGCGGTTAATACCCCTTCGGCATCTTTCAATCCCTGTTTAATTTCTTTTGGGCTACTGGCGGTCTCCAAAGAATTAACGATGGTAATGGTGCCGGTTTCCCGGCTCTTTAAAAGGTCTTTTAAGGTAATGATACCTAAAAGGGTTTCATTTTCGGTTACCAAGAGGTGGCGTACTTGTTTTTTAATCATTTCTAAAAGAATCTGGGAGTAGTAAGCATCCGGGCTTATGGTTGCCGGATTTTTGTTCATAATGTCCAAGGCTATTAAAGAGTCGGTAGGAGTTTTACTTTCGGCCAAAACTTTTCTTACAAGGTCGTGTTCGGTGATAATTCCCAAAGGGCGATTGTAATTGTCAACGATAACTACCGAGCTTACCTGGTGCTGGGCCATGAGGTTAGCTATAGTTTTAATCGACTCACCGGGGGTTGCCTTTACCACTTCAGGATTCATAAGTTGGGAAGCTTTTTTAATAATGTTTAAAGGGGAATAGGAGTCCGTTTGACTTTCCCGGGATATTTCTAAATATAAATCCCGCAGACGGTCGGTAAGAATTTTGTTAAAGGCGGCGGTAAAAGGGAGATTTTTGTTTAAAATCTCCATAAAAATATTTTTCGGGATAAACCCAATTAAGGCTTCCGTTGCGGCCCGAATACCTGCCGGGTAAGGTTCACCGCTAAAAAGTACCGTCTCGCCAAAAAACTCACCCGGACGGCGCAGAGCGATTACCAGGTCCTGACCGCGTTCGCTGGTTACCACAATTTCTAAAATGCCGTTAAAGACAAGGAAAAGACCGTTTCTTGCCGGCTCTTTTTCCCTGAAGATATATTCGCCCGGCTGGTAGTTACGGGAGGTAAGGCTATTACTTAATTCTTCCAAAAGATTTTCCGGTAGCAAAGAAAAAGGATAGATATGGGATAGAGTTTGTGGCAAATAAATTCCCTCCTTCCAGGGGATTTTTTTTAAATATAATAACTTTTTGGATTTACTGTCACTAAAATTCCCCCGAATCGCCAAAAAAGCCGTTTTAATTGCACTTTTCTTTTTTCTTATTTTTTCGTTTTAACTAAAGAGGGGAAATTAGGCAGTTGGCTCTAAAAATAAAACCGTTTAAGGAGAGACAATTGTCAGAAAATTTAAAAAATAATACTTTAATATTAAAAACGTGGGCGTAAGCCCGGAAAGGAGGAGGTTTTATGGAACATTTAAGAGAGCAGCAGCTTTTAAAGGAAAAACTATCCCATATCGACAAGAACCCAAAATACCAGAAACTCATAGCCGAAAAGAAAAGTTTTATTGTAAAGGGGGTCATCTTTTTCCTAATTTACTATTTCTTACTGCCGATTTCGGTTGGTTATTTTCCCGGAATTATGAAGCGGCAGGTAATTGGCAGTATTAATCTGGCGTATTTATTTGCCTTATCCCAGTTCTTCATGGCCTGGATTTTAGCTTATCTATATGTGCAAAAGGCTAACAAAGTGTTTGACCCCCTGGCCGAGGAAATTATTAAGGAAGTTAAAGGAGGGAGGTAGGGATGAAGATTAATTTGGCGTTTACCCTGTTTTCCATTATTGTTCTTATTACCCTTATCATAACTTACTGGGCAGCGAAAAGGACCAAAACGACGTCGGAATTTTACGCTGCCGGGCGATCGATTACCGGGTGGCAAAATGGTATTGCGGTAGCTGGCGATTATATGAGTGCTGCATCGTTCTTGGGAATTGCCGGACTAATTTGTCTTTATGGTTATGATGGCTTTATGTATTCGGTTGGTTGGCTGGTGGCGTATCTTACGGTTTTGCTGGTGGTAGCGGAACCTTTACGGAATTCAGGTAAATATACCATGGCGGATGTTTTAGCCTACCGGATGAATAACAAAACCGTTAGGTCGGTAGCGGCATTAAGCACCATTACTGTCAGCCTTTTTTATATGATTGCCCAGATGGTGGGGTCGGGTAACTTGATAAAACTCCTGCTGGGTTGGAAATACGAAACGGCAATTATTGTTGTAGGTTTACTGATGATTTTATACGTGGTGTTCGGCGGGATGCTGGCAACCACCTGGGTGCAAATTATTAAGGCCGTTCTTTTGATGACCGGTACGATTGTACTATCGGTTGCCGTATTAGCCCATTTTGACTTTAGCCTGGTTAAATTTATGGGGGCAGTTTCGCAAAAATACGGTCAGAGCTTTTTAGAGCCGGGGAATTTGTACAAAAATCCGCTGGATCAAATATCCCTGGGGATTGCCCTAATCTTCGGTACTGCCGGTCTTCCCCACATTCTGGTTAGATTTTACACCGTGCCCAATGCTAAGGAAGCCAGAAAATCCGTGGTCTGGGCAATGGTGATAATTGGCGCTTTTTATATAATGACTACCTTTCTCGGTTTTGGAGCTGCTTATTTTGTAGGGCAGGATGTGGTAAAAAGCTTTGATAAAGGCGGTAATATGGCGGCTCCCCTTTTAGCCCAGTATATTGGCGGTGGTCCAGGAACTGTTGGAGGAGAGTTTTTCTTAGCCTTTATCGCAGCAGTTGCTTTTGCAACCATTTTAGCGGTAGTTGCCGGCCTTACCATTTCTGCTTCCTCGGCTTTTGCCCATGACTTTTATACCAACGTATTGCGGGGAGGAAAAGCCAGTGAAGCCGAGCAGGTGAAGGTTGCAAGACTAACGGCACTAACGGTTGGGATACTATCCATCTTAATTGGAATTTTAGCCAAAGGCATGAACGTTGCTCACCTGGTAGCTTTGGCTTTTGCCGTAGCTTCCAGCGCTAACTTACCGGTTATTGTTTTATCGATGTTCTGGAAGCGGTTTAATACTGCCGGAGTGGTGACCGGTATTCTAACAGGTTTGATTGCCTCGGTAGGGCTTGTAATGATTGGCCCGGATGTGATGGGGAAAGAAGCAATTTTCCCCTTAAAAAATCCCGGAATTGTCAGTGTACCGCTGGGCTTTTTAGGGGCAATCTTGGGAAGCTATCTTAAAGTGGAAAAAGTGGCGGAAGAAAAATTTGCCGAACTGGCAGTTCGAGCCAATACCGGCCTTGGTGCCGAGATGTAAGGGTTAAAACTTTGGCGCGGTATCCCGCGTGAGGGCCGGATACTGCTGCCAGGATAACGGCCCCGCCTCTTTAGGCTAAAGCCAAAGAGGCGGGGTTTTTTCTTGAACTGCACTTATAAATGTCTGAATTGCTGTTTTTGTAAAATTCCAGCGATTGACCCGAAAATTTTGGTAACTTAACCTCAAAATGTAGCTTTTAAAATAAGATTTATTGTTGCTGGGGGTTACGGTACCTATAATCTAAGTGTAAGTAATTGGGAAAGGAGGGTAGTGGAATTAAAAAAATACTTATTTAAGAGAGGTGGGAAAGGTGAATAAGGGTATTTTGGTTACGGCTGCTGGTACCGGGATTAACCTGATGCTTGGGGTTTTGTACAGTTGGAGCGTAATAAAAAAAGCGTTAGTTGCCCAGGGATGGAGCAATACCCAGGCGGCAGTTCCCTATACCGTAGCTTGTGCGGTTTTTGCGATTATCATGGTATTTGCCGGCCGGCTTCAGGACCAGATAGGCCCGCGCAAGGTGGCAACGGTGGGGGGAATATTAATAGGTAGCGGAATGATTTTGGGAGGATTAATACCGTCCTTAACGGGTTTAATTATTTCTTTTGGAATTCTGGCAGGGACGGGAATTGGGCTTGGCTATGCGGCGGCAACTCCGGCAGCAGTAAAATGGTTCGGCCCCGAGAAGAAAGGATTAATTACCGGAATAGTAGTAAGCGGATTTGGCTTGGCTTCAGTGTATATTTCGCCCCTTACCACTTGGTTTTTAAATCACTTTGGCTTAGAGAGAACTTTTATTTATTTAGGAATGATTTTTTTGGTAATTACCGTTATCCTGGCTCAATTGTTAACCGACCCTCCCGCAGGTTACCGGGCGACAGGAGTAATCAATGAAACTTTAAAAATTAATGTGGATTTTACCTGGCAAGAGATGTTAAAAACTTCCCGTTTTTATCTTTTGTGGTTGATGTTTGCTTTTTCGGCATCAGCTGGGCTCATGGTAATCGGGCACATTACAACCATTGCCAAAGAGCAGGCCAACTGGGAAAAAGGCTTTTGGCTGGTGGCTTTGCTGGCAATTTTTAATGCCTCCGGCAGAATATTGGCGGGAATGACTTCCGATAGAATTGGCAGGGTCAACACAATGCTTTTAGTTTTCCTGGTTGGCGGTGTTAATATGCTTCTCTTTGGAACTTATCATACCATCGGCAGTATGGCTATTGGTACGGCAATTGCCGGTTTAGCTTACGGTGCTTTATTAAGCCTTTTCCCTTCCGCTACGGCAGATTATTATGGAACAAAAAATCTCGGAGTAAATTATGGTTTGGTTTTTACCGCTTGGGGCATTGGAGGGGTTTTTGGCCCGCTTTTAGCCGGTAAAGTGGTAGACCTGACGGGGACTTATCTGTTGGCCTATAAAATTTCTGCTGCCCTTTTAGGCGGAGCGGTATTGCTTGCTTTACTTTTAAAAATACCGCGCTATGTCCTGGCCAAAGCGTAATTTTAGGGACGGTTCTGTCAACCACCATTTTCTGGGGCTGACAGAACCGTTTTTTTTTT
>NZ_ATYG01000011.1:0-82459 GCF_000427565.1 Carboxydothermus ferrireducens DSM 11255 | reverse complement strand
TTGCACTAAATACATTACTGTTAATTCCGACTATCGCTCTTCAATTAACAGAAATTCTGTTTTCTTTAAAAAGATTTATGCTCTACGAACTGAATCGGAAAGATACAATTCACGCTGGAAAAACCTAAATCTTGAAAAAGCTTTTACAAGAAACTTTAATTCTATTTCTAACTTAAATACTATTGGCCATATTTGCCTTCTCACTCTGGCTATTGCTGCTATCAACGATAACCATGTTGATAAGTCTAAATCTCTGGTTGGCTTCAAAACGGTTGCTTAACTTTTTATTTTAGTCCCTTTCTTCTTTAAATTTTTCCCTAATTTCTCAAGGGGTTAGTATAACCTTTTTTATACCCAGTTTTTTACACGTCTTCCTATTCACCCTATTTCATCCCCTTTAACAATAATTAGCTTCCAACTTTTTCTTTTTTTACTTTGAAATTTACCTAATTATGCTCATCCCTTCCTTTTTTTCCAAAATAAAATTTCCGTTATTATTATTGTTACAATAAGCCAAAATAAACCGGCAATAAATCCACCTAAAACATCTGTGGGCCAGTGAACCCCCAGGTAAATTCGGCTAAACCCAATTAAAAGAGGAAAACCGATTCCCAGAATAAGAAGCAAAATTTTGGGAAGGGGAAAGTTATTTTTTGCCAAAAGGTAAAAAAACATTCCGTAAACTGCCATGCTGATCATAGCATGTCCACTGGGAAAACTGTAGCCACTTTCCGATATTTTAAAGTACAGCGTTGGTCTTAATCTTAAATAATGAAGCTTTAAGACATAATTTAAAACCGAAGCCCCAATGAAGCTTCCTAAAAAGGCCGTAAGGCTATCATAACGTCTTTTCAGGTAAAAAAAGTAAGAAATAACCGGTACCAGCATCATATAAAAACCAATGGAACCTAAGAAAGTGATGCCTTTCATCAATGGTAAAATTCCGGGAAAGTAAATTGCCTGAACCTTTTTTAGAATAATTTCGTCCCAGACAAAATTTTTCCGGGAAGTAAAAATTACTTCGGTAAGTTCTCCAAAAGCCCAAAATAAAACGCCACCCGTTAATGCGCCTACAATTAAATAAACAATTAAACCTTTTGTCTGTTTCTTCATACCTTATCCCCGAAAAAAATTAATATTAAGTGCCAAAAAAGATTTTTACCACAAAGACCGAGGCAAGAAAAGTTGTAAAATCGGCAATTAACCCAACATAAGGAGCATAACGAAATTTTTTAATCCCAACGGAGCCAAAATAAAGGGCCAATACGTAAAAAGTAGTATCGCTGCTCCCTTGCATTGTAGATACCATCCGCCCAATCAAACTGTCGGGACCGTATGCCTCCATTAATTTGGCGGCAACTCCCAAGGCAGCCCCACCGGAAAGGGGCCTTAAAAGGGCATGAGGCAGGACTTCCGCCGGAATGCCAAGTTTATTTAAAAGCGGATTTAGCCCTAACGCCAATACTTTTAAAGCCCCGGATTCAAAAAAAATATTTATAGCCACTACCATCCCTACAAGATAAGGGATAGTCCGGATGGCGGTGTTAAACCCATCTTTGGCTCCTTCCAAGAAAGTTTCATAAACCTCTACTTTTTTTAACATACCGTAAAATATCACAAAAAACAAGATTAACGGTAAAAGCCAATTGCCTAATTTTATAATCATTTTACCACCTTGATTTTTTAAAAAAGTAATCGGCAATTAACGCCAAAGTAAATCCTATTAAGGTTGCTAAAAAAGTGGGAATTACGATGTCAGCAGGACTTGCCGCCCCAAATTTCTGCCGAAGTCCAATGATTGTGGCGGGTAATAATGTTACGGCGGAAGTATTTAAGGCTAAAAAAGTGCACATTGCTCGACTTGCGGTATCTTTTTGCGGATTTAAGCGGGAAAGCTCTTCCATCGCTTTTAAACCAAAAGGGGTGGCAGCATTACCTAAACCCAAAATATTGGCACTCAAATTTAAAAGAATCGCACCTTCCGCCGGGTGTCCCGGTGGAATCTCCGGAAAAAGCAGGCGAATTAATGGAGCCAGGACCTTTGAGAGATTTTCTACTATGCCGCTTTCTTCCATGATGCGCATTATCCCCAGCCAAAAGGTAATAATGCTTACAAGTCCAAAAGCTGTATCTACCGCAAGCTTGGCCCCCTCTAAAGCCGCTTTAACTATTAACTCCGGCTTTCCCTGCAAAAAAGCCGCCAAACACCCAAGAAGCACCATTCCCCCCCACAGATAATTCAGCATCTTTCTCTCCTCCCCAGGCTTGTACTACTATCCTATTCACCCTTCTCCCCCTTTAGAACACCAAAAAAGGGACGGTTCTTTTTTTAGGCGTTTAGACGCAAATACCGGAACCGTCCCTCTTTTTGGCGTATGGACGTAAATATAAGAACCGTCCTTGAATTAGGCGGTTGGAGTTTCGAAGGCTTCGAGGGGGAGATCGGGTTTTTTGCGGTTGTTGCCGACAAAGTTCTGGATTTTAGCTAAAAGCTCTGGGGTCAGGTCGATAAGCTTATCCACCAAAGCATTGGTATCTACCGGTAACAGGCGAATTTGTCCCTTCCCCACTACCAAAAAACCCACCGGTTGCACCGAAACGCCGGCGCCGCTGCCACCCCCAAAGGGTAAAGATTTTTCCTTTCCTTCGCCGGTAGAAAATTCACTTCCTCCAGCAGCAAAGCCCAGGGTTACTCTGGATACGGGAATAATCACACTGCCATCGGGAGTTTCTACGGCGCTTCCCACCACCGTATCCACATCTACCATTTCTTTTATACTTTCCATAGCCGTTTTCATTAAACTTTCAATGGGATGATGCTGAGTTTCCATTTCCTCCACCTCCAATTTACTTTTCCCCTTTAATTTGTACCAAAGGTTGCCTGAATATACCTTTTATTTTTTGTTTCAGGAGGAGGAAAAATAAGAAGGTGGCGGTTAGCAGTAAATGATACCAGGGTATTTCTATTAAAAGAGATAATTTTAAAGAAAACCTGATTCCCAGGCGGGGGTCTATATTTAAAAAAAATCGCTCTACTTTTTTAAAACGCCGGGCACAAAGGGCATAAAGCGTTCCAAATAACGAATACAAAACCCCCGAAACTATACCAAAGTAAAAGGGGTCCTTCAGACCCGGGCTTAATTCTACAGATAGTTTTTTAATTATTAACCCCTTTTGAAAATAAAGGTTAGTTTTGTTAAAAAGTTTAAGGTAATCCCAGTAGGCTTTTAGAAATCTAATTACCTTTCCCCGGAACATTTTCACTTTTGTCGTTTTTTTAACCGCCTTTTGGTTAGAAAAAATAAAATGCCCCACTACCGGAATTTCTCCACCAAAATGCTCGGTAAATTCCGGTAAAGGCAGGGCAACTTCAAAATTCAAAAGCCCAAAAAAAAGACGAAAAACAAGGTTAATTTCTACATCTTCGGTAGATTCAAAATAAAGACCAAGCTCCAATAACTGCCACCTCTTTTACCAAATTACTCCTCAAAATTATTATTTCCATCATTTACCGCTTCATTCTCCAAATTTAACGGTGGCAGTTCATCGAGACTTTTCAAGCCAAAAAACTCCAAAAACTTGGCAGTGGTCCTGTAAATAATGGGACGGCCGGGAGCATCTTTCCGTCCCGCCTCTTCAATAAGCCCTTTTTCTAAAAGAGTAGCGATAGAACTATCGGCTTTTACTCCGCGGATGAGTTCAATTTCCGTTTTGGTAACCGGTTGCTTGTAAGCAATAATGGCCAAGGTTTCCAAAGTTGCCTGGGTTAAATGCTGGGCCGGGGGCTTAAAAAGCCTTTCTATATAAACGGAAAAATCCGGGCGGGTGGTAAGCCAAACCTCCTCCCCGGAAAAATGCAGCATTATACCCCGCTGGTCCTGCTCGAGTTTTTCCTGCAACCGCAAAACTATTTCTTTTGCTTCCTCTACGGATAATTCCAACGTCTGGGCAATTTTTTTCAGGGATAAGGGTTCCGGACTTACAAAAAGAAGCGCTTCTAAAGCCCCTTCAAGATTTATTGGAAACAGAACCGACATACCGTATCCAGATTTCTCCATCCGTTTTCACCTGCCAAGCCTCCACCACTTCCTGGCGCAAAAGCTCCAATAGGGCTAAAAACAGGATAATCGCTTCTCTTTTACTTTCCACCCGGGCAAAAAGCTGGGAGAAAGGCAGAGCTTTTTCCTGTCTGAGTAAGTACCGCAAAATTTCTCCCATTTTTTCTTCTATGGTATATTCCTTTTCCGGTAAGGTAATTGGTTTTGGCGAAGTTTCAAGGCGCAGCAAGGTCTGGTTTAAGCTTTCGGTAAGTTTTTTTAGAGGAATTTCTTTCAGCTCACGCACCGAATACATCTTTAATAACTCTTCAACGTTAACTTTGCGGCGATAAACGCTGGGAAAGTTTCCCCTAATTTCTTTTAAATACTGGGCTATTTCCCGGAACTTCTGGTAGACTACCAGGCGTTCGACCAGTTCGGTTCGCGGGTCTTCTTCCTCCTCTTTTTTCCCAAACAGCATTTTTACTTTTAAGTATAAAAGGTGGCTGGCCATCACTAAAAATTCGCTTTTTATTTCCAAATTGTGTTTCTGGTACTGCTCTAAGTACCAAAGGTACTGCCGCGTAATTTCCGCAACGGGAATATCATAAATATCAATTTTATTTTTTTCCACTAAATGGAGCAGTAAATCTAACGGTCCTTCAAAGACCGGCAGGACAATCTTATACATATAACTTACCTCAGCTTCATTTTTTCCCGAACTTCCCTCATTGTTTCCTTAGCTGCCCGGCTCGCCTTTGCCTGCCCTTCGGCCAATATTTCAAGATACTTTTTGCCTTTTAAAAATTCTTCCCTTCTTTCCCTAAGGGGTTCTAAAATTTCGTTAATTTTTAAAGCCAACTGTTTCTTGCAGGCCACACAGCCTATTCCTGCCGTTCGGCACTGTTCTTCTATTTCGGTTACTTTTTCCGGATAAAAAACTTGATAGTAAGTATGCACCACACAAACCTCGGGGTGTCCAGGATCGGTTTTTCGAACCCTTGCCGGGTCGGTAATCATATTTCTCACCTGCTCAGAGACTTCCTCCGGTGTGCTGGATAAAGCAATCTCATTTTTATAACTTTTACTCATCTTCCGTCCATCAATCCCCGGTAGCAGCGGAACGGCATGAAGCACCGCCTGCGGCTCGGGAAATACACTACCGTAAAGATAGTTAAACCTCCGGGCGACCTCCCGGGTAAGCTCTAAATGGGGAAGCTGGTCTTCCCCTACCGGCACTAAATTTGCCCGGTAAATTAAAATATCCGCTGCCTGCAGTAAAGGGTAACCTAAAAAACCGTAAGTATTTAAATCTTTCCCCATTTCTCCAAGCTTTTCCTTTTGGTCCTTATAGGTGGGAACCCGTTCTAACCACGAAAGGGGAGTAAACATACCAAACAAAAGAGCCAGCTCCGCATGCTCCTTTACTTCCGATTGCACAAACAATGCTGATTTTTCCGGGTCAATTCCGGCAGCAAGAAAATCCAAAGCTAAATATTCAATGTTTTGTAAAACTTCATCGGTATTTTCATATTCGGTAGTTAAAGCATGCCAGTCGGCAATCATATAAAAGCATTTAGCTTCCTCTTGCAGTTTAACCCAGTTTTCGAGCACCAGTAAATGGCCTAAGTGGAGCCTCCCCGTTGGTCTCATCCCGCTTAATACGATTTTTTCCATATTCAAATCCTCCTATCCTGCCAAAAGCTTAAACAGTGCAAAATAAAAATTTAAGATAAACCGCGTAATTGGTTGTAAAACAAAGGAAATGGCGCCGGTAAAAAGTAATAAAAGGAGTATTGCCTGACCATAGCTAACCATAAACTTCCGGATTTCGTAAGAAAAAAAACGATTAAATATCTTTTCCCCGTCCAACGGAAAAACCGGTAAAAGGTTAAATACCCCCAAAGATACGTTGATCGCTACCGCAGTAATGCCAATTTCCCAAGCATAGGGAAGATTTATCCCCCCGAAAGCCAGGAAAAGAACGATAATAAAAGCCAGCACAAAATTGGATAAAGGTCCGGCTAAGGCCACCAAAGCCATACCGTTACGCGGCTCACCCCGGAAGTTGTAAGGATTAACGGGAACCGGTTTAGCCCAGCCAAAACCGGCAATTAAAAGCAGCAAAAATCCTACCGGGTCGATATGGGAAAGGGGGGATAAGGTTAACCTTCCTTCCCTCCGGGGCGTATCATCCCCGAGGCTTGTAGCTACCAGAGCATGACTGAATTCATGGATGGTTAAACCGACGACTATCCCCGGAAGCATCACTCCCAGGTCGTACAATGACGGAATCCTTAAGAACCCAAAAAAACTATCCATGGTAACTCTCCTCAAAAATAATTTTGTTTAACATATAAAATTTCCTCATCTTTATTCTTTAAAACCCCATCAATTTTTAACATTTTTATTTTATGTAAAATTTCTCGATACAGGGGACCGGGCTTTAAACCCAAGGCTTTTAAATCTTCGCCGGTAATTTCGGGCTTGATAAATCTCAGTTCTTCGAAATACGTTTTAAATCGCTCTCTGGCCCGGAATCTATCCAGTAACAGATATAAAGCCCAGTAACCTTCCGGAGGAAGTTTCGTTAAAGTTTCGAATATTTCCACCCCTTTTACTTCCCGGGGGAGAGATAAAAGTTTTAACGCTTCCTTAATTCCTAAAGCTCCCTGTCTTAAAACTTCTTCTTCTTCTCCCGTTAAAGGATATTTTTTTATAAACTCCTCAATTCCCTCTAAATTTTTTGCATAAACCCCCATTACCCCGTGCAGCCAGGGAATATTCGTTTCTTTTAGTAACCGGAAATATTCCACAGTATAATTGAAATAACGTCTTAAATAATCTTCTTCATAAAAAGCTTTTGGAAAAACTTCCTGAAAAACACCGTAATGCTTTAAAAATTTAAGGATTTTTAAAATATCCTTTTCGGCAAAAATAAGTTTTAATTCGTACAGGATTCTTGCAGGAGAAACCAAGTGTAAAAATCCGCCTGCAATAGCATCAACCAAAAGCTTTTCGGTGTTTTCCTCAAGTTTAAAATTAAATCTACCTAAAAAACGAAGCGCCCTTAAAATTCGCGTAGGATCTTCGACAAAGCTTAAGTTGTGTAAAACCCTTATAATCCCTTCTCTTAAGTCCAAAAGCCCTCCAAAAGGATCAAAAAGTTCACCGGTATGGCCGTAGGTGATTTCTATAGCCATAGAGTTTATGGTAAAGTCCCGCCGGTATAAATCTTCCCTAATAGTGGAAACTTCCACCTCCGGCAGTGCAGCAGGATGCTGGTAAAATTCCACCCGGGAAGTTGAAAAATCTATCTTTTGCCCGTTTTTCAGGATAATCGAGGCAGTCTTAAAACGCTCATGGGGAATAAACTTTATTGCCGAAAGGGTTTTGCCCACTTCTTGGGCTAAAACAAGAGCGTCACCTTCCACCACAATATCCAAATCCTTTTGTTTATGGCCTAAAAGTAAATCCCGCACAATTCCCCCGACTAAAAATACCCGCATGCCAAGTTGACTTGCCCATTTGCCGACGACGTTGATTAGCTCCTGACCTTCCGGGGAAATATTTTCATCCAAAAGCTTCTTTAAGTTTACCTCAAAACTCCCTTCCCGGTAAAGGGTTTTATGGGGCCTTAATTCTTCAGGCCGGTGATACTGCTTTAAAAGATCCGTCCGGGAAATAATCCCTATTAACTTTCCTCCTTCTACCACCGGCAACCGGCCAATATCATGCTTTATTAAAAGTCTTAATGCTTCTTCCAGGGACGCTTCAGGTTCAATGGTTACAGGATTTTTACTCATGTAAGCTTTAACCGGAGCATGTCCCAGGTTATGATGGATAATTTTATCGACATCTCTTCGGGAAATAATCCCAACTAACTTATCCCCTTCCAGCACCGGTAACCCCGAATGGCCGTAGCGAACCATAATTTTTCGCGCTTCTTCCACGGTACTATCCACAGTTACAAATTTCACCGGCCAGCTCATAATTTCTCTAACGGTTTTTGCGGGAATCTTAAAATTATTAAGCAATTTTAAAGCTATTTCTAAAACTTCCTGAACATCCCTATCTTTAAGGGTTAAAGAAACCGCCTGCGGGTGTCCTTTGACCCCAAGGCCGTATAAAATTGAACGTAAATCAATCTCTTCCTTGGTAGAACGGCCAACTAAATGCACCGTTTTACCCATTTGCACGGCCATGATAAGGACATCCGGACGGTGCATTTCCATTAAATAGCTGGCCATAAAAGATAGCCCGGGTAAATAATCATCGGCTCTGGCCCAGGTGGCAAGGTAAAAAAAGCCCTTGCTTTCTTCGGTGACAGCATTATTTAACAGTTCTTTTAACAAAAATTCCTGTTCCCGGGAAAGCGGTCTTTTTATAAACCGGTTCACTACTTCCAAGTTGACCCCAAAATTAAATAAATAGGCTAACGCTTCAATATCTTCTTTGGTAGTAGAGGGATACAACAACCCTCCCGTATCCTGATAAATTCCCAAAGCCATAACCGTAGCTTCAACCGAGGAAATCTCTATCCCTAATTCTTTTAATTTTTGTATTAACAGGGTAACAGTCGCTCCCGTGGGCTTTACAAATTTTTCAGCAAGATAAGGCTTTAAATCGGGAGCTAAAGGATGATGGTCATAAAGAATAATTTTCAGATTTTCGTTTAGATAATGCCGGATATGAGAAAAGCGGGAAAGTTCCGAACTATCCACCAGGATTAGCCTTTTTACATCCCTGGGGGTAGTTATTTTTTTCTGAATCTTTAAGCTATCTTTGTAAAGAGCAAGAAACTCCTCCACTGCTGGCAAAACCTTGGCCGGCAAAAGAAGATTTGCCTGGGGAAATAAAATCCCCGCAGCAACCATTGATGCTAAACCGTCAAAATCCATATTGTGATGGGTAGTAATTAAATCCATAATTTCCTCCGTTACACTTAATCTATATAATTATACCATAAAACGTTAACTAAGTACTCTTTCTCTTTTTGATAATGGTTAAAAGTAATAAGATGTAGGGAAAAATTACTTCAAGAAAAAATGCCAACCAGGATAAGGTTCCCATGTCATCCTTTACTTCGGCAATATTTTGAGGAGCAATAGCCCAAAAAAATACCAAAAGCAAGATTGGAGCCGTTAAATGCCGGTAATCTTTTTGCCCAAAGGCCTTACGTAACACTAACAGCGCAGCAAAAATATTAAGTCCCGCCACCGTGAAAATTGCCGTCATCCAGCCACCAATCAGTAAGCTATCCAAGCGGTAAACAACATACCCGATATTTAACATTTTGATAATCTCATATGAGGGATAACGCATCCGTGCTAACGATTCCGGTCCAAAAATCATTAGACCTACTAAACATACAGCTGCATAAATTAAAGTTACAAGCCCCATACCTACGACCGAAGCTTTTATCCCGTCTTTCAAGTCACGGAAATCTTTGGCAAAATATAAAAAAATACTAAAACCTGAAAAGGAAAATACACTACCAAAAATACCTTTTAAAAGATTAATTTCGGGATTTATTACCGGCTTTAAATATTCTACCTCCCATTTATTAATGATAAAAAACGTTACTACAAGCAGTAAGGCAAGTTTTATAAACATAAAGATCACATTTATATTTTTCACCGTTTCGTAACCGGAGTTACAAAAATAAAAAAATAATAAAAGGAATAACATTATCATTATGTAAGTCGGCGTTTCTTCTAAAAGCGTATCTGCCGCAAAATCGGTAAAAACCCTGAGAACCAAGCTTGCCAACCAGAGAAAATAATAAACAAAAATAAGGGCAAAAAAACGACTTAAAAATTTACCGTAAAGCTTTTCCCCGTACTCGATAAAAGTTTGGTCTGGCCAATAACTTTGGACAACAACTATCGTTAAAAGTGAAAGAAAGTTTATAAATCCCCCGGGAAAAATGAGCAACCAGCCGGAACTCTTGGCAGCCTCAGCCATTATTGCCGGCAACGAGATAATGCCCGATCCTACCGTTGCACCTATTATTAAAGCTACTCCTTCTCCCCAGCTAATTTTCATAAAAAAACCTCCTGATTCTAACCAATAGTATGGAAGAATCAAGAGGTTTTTATTCTAATACATGGTAACTACCTTGCGCGTTTTTAAATGTGCGGGGATTAAATCGTGGCTTAACAGGTCGTCATAAGTTTCCCGGCGAACAATCAGCTCCGCCTTTCCCCCACCAACTAAAACCATGGCCGGTCGGGGTAAACGGTTATAATTCATCGCCATGGAATAGTTGTAAGCTCCGGTATTGCTAACCAATAAAAGGTCTCCAGGCTTAATTTCCGCCAATTCAATATCCCAAATCAACATATCCCCTGACTCACAGCACTTACCGGCAATTGAAACTAACTTGACCGGCTGGTCGTTAGCTTTATTTGCCACTATTGCTTCGTACTTAGCCTGATATAATGCCGGTCGGGGATTGTCACCCATCCCACCGTCCACCGCAACATAGGTTCTAATTCCCGGGATATCTTTAATTGCCCCAATCGTGTATAACGTACTTCCCGCGGGACCGGCAATTGAACGTCCCGGCTCTACTATCACCTTTGGTACTTTAAGTCCGAGTTTTTGGCACTGACTTTCTAAAGTTGTAAAAATAGTCTCCGCCATTGCCGCCACCGTAGGAGGGTTATCACCTTCAGCATAGTAAATACCAAGACCGCCGCCTAAATCCAATTCTTCCGTCATAAAACCGGTAGCTTTAAATACTTCAGCCATAAAGGCGGTCATGACTTCTACCGTGTGAGCAAAAGACTCAAGTTCAAAGATTTGCGAGCCTATATGACAGTGAAAACCTTTTAATTCAATTCCGTCCAGTTCCAAGGCCCTTTGGGCCGCATCCATTGCCTGACCGGTTTCAATGGGAAAACCAAATTTACTGTCAATTTGCCCGGTTTTAATATACTCATGGGTATGGGCCTCAATCCCGGGACTAACCCTTAATAATATTGGTTGCCGTACTTTATAGCTTTTTGCAATGTCATTTAAAAGATACAGTTCGTAAAGATTATCCACCACAAAGCGGCCTACTCCGGCTTCAACTCCAAGCCTGATTTCCTCGGGGCTTTTGTTGTTGCCGTGGAAATACACCTTGTGCAAAGGAAAGTCTGCTTTTATAGCAGTATAAAGTTCGCCGCCGGACACCACATCAAGCCCCAAACCCTCTTCTTCAACTAAACGGCAAATTGCAGTAGTTAAAAGGGTTTTTCCCGCATAAATCGCCATTGACCCGGGGTGTTTTTGGGTGAAGTTTTGGTAGTATTCCCGGCAGTTTTTTCGAAATTCTTCCTCATCTAAAATATAAAGTGGGGTACCGAACTCCCGGGCCAAATCTACCGTATCGACACCGCCTATTTCTAAATGACCTTTTTCATTTACCCTCATCGTACCGGTAAAACGCATGCCATCTCTCCCCCTTATAAATAATAAAATATTGCGGGCCCTTGGTATTTCCCCAAAGACCCGCAATTGGCATGCGGCAATAGCGAGGAAATACCTCAGCTCCCAGCAAGGTAGCGCTCCACCCGCTAAAACGGGTGACAGTCCTATACCTGTTCGGCATAGGCCCAACCCCTTACGTCCGCTACCGTAAGGGATTTCGGCGAAGGCCCCTTTCACCGGGCAGCATTAACCTGCGGGGTTTTTGCCCGGTTACTCTTGACCATCCGCACCTCTACCTCACCTCAAAGAGATGAGGTATTAGCGTATTAAGTTTTAATTGCCCTTTACTTCTAATAACTATAACATTAAACTTCTAAGTTCGTCAACCTATCCCCGCTAATTTTTTGTTATTCATCTGACTGTAACGGCCGCAGCGGTCATTTAAATAACCCACCACCTCGTAATCTTCATATATTTTAACCACTTCACAAAAGTTCGGACAGTTTTGGCATTCAAAATTCTCGGTTTTTAATTCGGCATCTTTCACGTTAAAGCCCTTGAACCTGGTTTTATAAGGCTGTTTTTCCCGCTCAAAAGCTGCAATTAACGCTGCTCCTAAAGCTCCCATTACCTCAAAATAGGGCGGCACAATTACTTCGGTACAAAGCGCCCGCCTAAAAGCTTCTCGCATGGCAATGTTGGCCGCCACACCGCCCTGAAAAACAATTTTATCGTAAAGCTTTTTGCCCTTAGCTAAATTGTTTAAGTAGTTTCTTACCAGAGCATCGCAAAGGCCCGCGAGAATATCTTCGATACTTAAGCCCAATTGTTGCTTGTGAATCATATCGGACTCGGCAAATACCGCACACCGCCCGGCTATCCTAACCGGATTCTGGGCTTTTAACGCTATTTCTCCAAATTTTTCAATAGGAATGTTAAGCCTTTGCGCCTGCTGGTCCAAAAACGAACCGGTACCGGCCGCACACACGGTATTCATCGCAAAATCGGTTACTACACCATCTTTTAAGAGAATAAGCTTGGAATCCTGTCCACCAATTTCTAAGATGGTTCGTACTCCGGGTACCAAATAGTTAGCAGCCACCGCATGGGCAGTTATTTCGTTTTTCACGGTATCTGCTCCTAACACCAACGCTGCCAACTGTCGGCCGCTTCCGGTTGTCCCCACCCCTAATATTTCTTCTTCTTTGATTCGGTCGTAAATTTTTCTTAAACCTTCTTTTAAGGCAACAAGAGGTCGGCCGTTCGTTCTCAAATAAATTGCTTCCAAAATTTCCTTTTCTTCATTAATCACCACTAAATTGGTACTTACCGAACCTACATCAATTCCCAGAAATACGCCTTTTTTCATGATTTCCTCCTTTCTGGCGAAAACTTAAAAGGTCACAAAAAGCTTCCAACCGGGTGATAAACCCGGCCTCACCGGTATGTTCATCAACCACCAAAGATAAGACCGGGATATCCTCGACTTCGCTTACCGCCGGCAGAACTGCTTGAGCAACAATTTCCGGCATACAGGTAAAAGGTAAGAGCTGAATTACCCCATCGAATCCCTGTTTTTTTAAGTATTTAACTCCGCCTACCGTTTCCTGCCCGTGTCCCCCCACAAAATGGCAAAGAAAGGGCGGTGCTTCCTTCACAATTTCTTTATGCCGGCTATAGTTTTTAAAAAGTCCCAGAAAAAGGTGGTCGTTTACCCATTCACTTAAATAAATGGTGCGTTGCACTTCCACTCCCAGGTTGCCAAGATATCGTTCGATATTAAAGTTGGTAAAGGGTTCTAAGAGGGTAAAAATCTCCCCAACCACTCCTATCTTTAACACCTTGCGGGCCAAATCCATGGGTATCCTTGCCAAAGCCACAACTGCTTGATTTACCGCTTCTTCGATTTCCTTTTCCTCTCGAGCCCGATTTAAATTTTGCAAAAACTCCTGCCACACCCGGTCAGTTGCCCCCTTGGTAATTTCCCGGGCTCTAAAAAAGGCTACTTTTTTTTCAATTTCATCGGCAGCTTTTATTTTTAAAAATCCTTTTTTAACCGCCCTTATAACCTGAAAAATTGGTTTATTACCGGTAATTTTTTTTAGTTTAGCGATAAACTCCATAATGTTTCTTTCGGGTGGTTCTAACACTAAAAGGTCATAATTAATCCCCAATTCCTTTAATATTTCCTGCTCCACATATGCGTAATAACCAAAGCGGCATGGGCCAGTTCCTCCTGCCATGAGGATTGTATCGGCACCCAGTTCATACGCCTCAATAAAATTCCCGAGGTTAAGCTTTAAAGGCAGGCAGGCAAATTCCGGTCCGTACTTAGTACCCAGAGTTAAGGTTTTTTTGGTAATGGGCGGAGGTAGGACCACTTCTACCCCCAGTTCTTCTAACATTGCTTTTACCCCTATAGCCATATTACCCATGTGCGGGTAGGTAACTTTCACCGGCAAAACTCCTTTCCACCGTCATATCCCAAAAAGCTTCAAGACGGGTTACAAGTCCCGCCTCACCGGTGTGTTCGTCAATGGTAAGGTTTAAAAAAGGTAAGGAAAATTTTCTTCTCAAATACCGGCCCGTAAGTTCGGTTATTATTGAATCAGGTCCGCAGCCAAAAGAATTTAAACTTATTATCCCTTTTAACGGGTAATTTTCGGCGAGATAAATACTGCCACCAAAGTTTTTAATCGCAAAACTCCAAAAGGGTTTTTTGGGTAGAATCCCAGCTTTTTTTACCGCTTCCGCAAAGGGAACGTTATCAGGAGTTAAAACTTCTCCTCCAAACCGGCGAATTTTTTTTATTAAATCCATACTGGCATGACGGTCATTAATATTGTAGGCATGACCCACCACCGCAAAAAGCGGTTTCTTTAAGTCCGGCACATAATTTTGCTTCCCATCAATTAAATCCAGCGGTTGATATCCAAGGTACTTTTTTTGCAAATAAGCTTTTTGATTTTTCCAGGCTGCATAAATCGCTCGCATTATTTTCATACCGTTTGGCGTAATTTTTTTCCCAAGAACATAAATCCCCCGGTAAAAATCTTCTCCCTTTCGATAGGCCGTTAAGTCATGGGAAAGAACATTTTGGGTTTTTAAGCGAAAGATAATCATTTCGGGCAATCCCAAAAATTTCGGGCAGATGTAAGTACGCCGGTATTCACTAACATAGCGGGGTATAAAGAGATAATCTACCCGATCTTTTAAAAACCGCGCATGGCCGAAAAAAACTTTAACCGGCAAACAGGCATCATCTACCGCCGCTTCTACCCCCAAGTTAAGGGTCTCCTTATCGGTAGGTTTTGAGGTTACAACATCTACTCCCAACTCTTGGAAAAAAGTTTCCCAAAAGGGATAATAATCGTAAAAATATAAACCTCGCGGAATACCTATTTTCATCTAACCACCCCATCTTTAAGAGCATTTCCAGGGAAAAAAATTTTTATACCTACCCCTTGGGTTTAAAGATAAGGGCAATTATATAACCGGCAATAATCGCCGCGGAAATACCCGTGGCGGTATTTGCTATTCCGCCCCCCAAAAGCCCTAATATTCCTTTTTGTTTAAATCCTTCTATTGCTCCCTGCGTCAGTAAATGCCCAAAACCAGTTAATGGTAAAGTTGCCCCGGTACCGGCAAGTTCTACTAATTTTTCGTAAACTCCAAAACCGGAAATAAGTGCACCGGCAGTTACAAAGCTAACCAAAACATGGGCAGGAGTCACCCGAAAGCTTGTGAGATCCATCATCAG
Source organism: Carboxydothermus ferrireducens DSM 11255 (assembly GCF_000427565.1). NCBI lineage: Bacteria > Bacillati > Bacillota > Clostridia > Thermoanaerobacterales > Thermoanaerobacteraceae > Carboxydothermus > Carboxydothermus ferrireducens. The sequence goes on along the minus strand of NZ_ATYG01000011.1, from coordinate 67,243 downwards.
CTGACCAATTAAGCAAATTACCCCTCCAACCAAAAAACTTAACAGGAAATCCATATTCATCCCCCTCAGTAACATTCAAAGGCTACTGCATGAGCAATTACCGGTATGGACATTCCCTGCTGGGATGTAACTTGAGAAAGTAAAGCACCCGTACCTATACCCAAAAATTTATGAATCTTTCCCTGACTCAACTCGTTAAAAACGTAGCCAGCGGTAACTAAAGCCGAACAAGCTGTACCGCTACCTCCGGCATTTACCTGCTGATCCGGTCGATAAATCATGATTCCGCAATCGGTAAGCCTTTGACCAAAGTTGATATTACGTTCCTGTAAAAGTTTAACCAGGATTTGCCATCCAAACCGGGCTAAATCTCCGGTTGCCATTAAATCATAATAATCGTAAGACAAACCCGTTTCTTTAAAGTGGGCAAGTAAAGTGTCAAAAGCTGCAGGAGCCATCGCCCCACCCATGTCCGAAGGATCAAACATACCGTAATCCAACGCTTTGCCCACCGTAACCCGGGGAATTTTAATTTTGCCTTCTCCTTCCCCCAAAACCACCGCGGCCGCACCGGTAACCGTCCACTGGGATGTAGGCGTTTTCTGAACCCCCTGTTCTGTAGGATTACGGTACTGCCGTTCAACGGTGGCGTAATGACTGGAAACACCCACCAGTACTTTTTTGGCAAAACCACCGGCTATTAACATAGCCCCCAGGATTAGTCCTTCGTAAAAAGTAGCACAAGCATTATATAATCCAAAAAATGGAATCCCCAAACTTTTTGCAACAAAATTAGCCGAAATAATTTGGTTTAATAAGTCCCCGGCCAAAAAAAAGTCCACTTCTTCCTTTTTTACAGAAGCTTTTTGTAAAGCCATTTCGACTACTTCCAAAAACATTTTTTGCTCCGCTTTCTCCCAGGTATCCTCATAATAATAAAGGTTGTTAATAATCTTATCAAAATAGGTAGCCAGGGGGCCTTCCCCTTCTTTTGGTCCAGCTATAGTTGCATAACCCAATACTACCGGCGGATTAGCAAATTCCCGGGTTTGCCTCATAATTTTCCCAGCCCCCTTAAAATAATTGCCACAATAAGAGAGCTAAGTACCCCGTAAATAATAACCGGACCGGCTACGGTAAATAGTTTCGCCCCAACACCGAGAACCAAGCCTTCCTGTTTATGTTCCAAAGCCGGCGATACCATGGAGTTCGCAAAGCCGGTAATGGGAACGATTAAGCCGGCACCAAAAATCCGCACCAAATCATCATAAATCCCGGTACCCGTTAAAATTGCCGAGATTAAGATAAACACCACACTTACAACGGTGTAACCGTCTTTTTCCGAAAGGCCGTAGCCTCTTAAAAAATGAAACAAAACTTCTCCTAAAAGACAAACAAAGCCCCCCATTAAAAAAGCCAATAAGCAGTTTTTTAGTACCGGCGGCTTAGGTTTAATTTTTTCTACAGTTTTTTGATACTCATTTTTATCAATAGCCATCACATTTCACCTCAAAATATAATTTTCCCCCTAAAAAATAAAAAAATAACGGAGGAAAACCTCCGTTATTCCACATAAGCAACTTTTACATTGGCCTTATATTCTACTACCCGTCCGCCTTCCACATTAGCGGTAAAATTTAAAATTTCTACTCCGGTTACCGTCCCCAGGGACCGCGATGCTTCATTTACTGCGGTTTGTACCGCATCCTTCCAGCCGGTTGGTGATTCTCCCACTAATTCGGCTACTTTTACATGCATTGCTGATTCCTCCTTAAAAAATTTTTTTCCATTTATTAAAATGAACCCTGGACCGGCTATTTATTAAGGTAATATTTTATTGTTTTGTTATTTTTTGTATTTCAGGGAAATAAATTTAACTCTCGTTCAGGTACCGTTTTAATTTTAAGAGGGCCTGTCTTTCAAGCCTTGAAACCTGTACCTGGGAAATTCCGAGAGTTCTGGCAATCTCCATTTGGGTTTTTTCTTTAAAAAAGCGGTTAATTAAAATATACCGCTCCCGCGGTTCTAACTTGCTTAGCACTTCTTTTATCGAGATATTTTCTAAAAGGGTTTGTTCTTCATCACCCTCCTGCTTAATCTGATCTAACAGGTATATCGGGTCTCCATCATCCTGATGAACCGTTTCAAAAAGTGAAGCCAAGCTCTGTCCCGCTTCTAATGCTTCAACAATCGCCTCCCGCGAGTAACCAAGAGTTTCTTCCAGTTCGGCGATTGTAGGTTCCCGGCCTAACTTTACGGTAAGCGCTTCCTTTTCTTTTAAAATCTTTACCCCCAGTTCTTTGGTAGAACGACTAATCCGGATAGGCTGGTCATCTCTAAGAAAACGACGAATTTCCCCCACAATCATGGGAACCGCATACGTGGAAAACTTCACCTGTTGTTTTAAATCAAATTTATCAATGGCTTTAATTAGCCCAATCGTCCCAATTTGAAACAGATCTTCAACTTCGTAGCCCCGGTGTAAAAAACGTTCCACCACTTTAAAGACCAATTTTAAATTACAATTGATAAGTTTTTCCCGGGCAGCCACATCTCCCTTATGGGCTTTTTCTATTAATTCTTTTATTTCCTGTTCACCGAGCCTTGGGAAGCGGGGTAAATTCATAGAAGAAAAACGAAAGTTCACACGGTTCTGTTATCTTTTAAAATTCTTTTAAATAAAATCACTTTTGTCCCCCGCTCCATAGGCACGATTTCCACCCGATCCATTAAACTCTGCATAAAGAGAAAGCCCAAACCCGGGTGCTCATCCTCCGGGTCCAATACCATTTTTTCCCTGATTTTTTCCCGTTCAATACCTTTGCCAAAATCTATTACTTCAATATACATCCCTTCCTCGGTAAAATAACCATTAACCTTTATTTCTCCGGGATTATTACCGTAGCCGTGAACGATGCTATTGGTAACCGCCTCGGATACCGCAACTTTAATATCGTCCAAGTCGGGAAGGGTTAAATCCTTCTGGGCAGCAAAAGCCGCCACCACAATCCGTACCAAACCGATATTTTCTTTTAAGGCGGGAATCGTCAGGTTAAAATAGTTATGCTTCATGAGCCGTTTCCTCCCAAACTTCCTCTTCCCGGGAAATTCCTTTCATAATCCGGAAAAAACCGGAAAGTTCTAAGATCTTTTTAATCTTTTCATTGGTTGAAGCTAAATATACCCTGCCCCCAAGACTTCTTATTTTTTTAAACCGTCCCAGGATCACCCCAAGTCCGGAGCTATCGATAAAGTCAACGTTCTTTAAATTAAAGACAATATCTTTTACCGGGTAATTTTCAATTATTTCATCAACTTCCCGGCGCAGCCGGTCTGCCTCCTTTAAATCTACCTCTCCGGTTATCCGAACAAATAACACCTTATTTTTAACTTCCTTTTCCACTTCCAAAAAAATCCCCCCAAAAATGTGTTTCAAAACAATAATTCTATATAAATCCAGATTTTTCCTGCAAGAAGTTTTAAAAAAATAAGTAGCAAAAAGCTACTCAAAAGTTAAAAGGCTTTTTAAAAATCGCCCGATGGCAAAATCGAGTCGAGCTTTTAAACAATCCTCTAAAGACTTAAGGGGAGCTCTGCCGATTATCTTTGTCCCATCATAAATAACAACCTCACCCATTACCTGACCGTTCTTTACCGGAGCCGTAATTTTTTCCGGAAGTTTTAATTCATAACGGGGATTTAATTTTTTCCCTTTTTCTTCAACTAACAGTACCGGTGCCCCGGGTCCAACCACTATTTGTTCCTTTTCTCCCTTTACCACTTTAACTTTAACAGAAAACTTTTCAGCCAATATCGGGTACGCCTTAAAATTGGCATAACCGTAGTTGTAAAGCTTTATCGATTCGGTAAAGTGGCCTTTTTTGACCGGGCAACCCAAAACCACGGCAATTAAACGAAGATCGTCACGACTTGCCGTGGAAGCCAAACAATAACCCGCCTCTTCCGTCCAGCCGGTTTTTCCGGCGTCTACCCCGCGGTAATACCAGAGCAGTTTATTGGTATTAAAGCGGCGGGTTTCACCACCCCTTAACGTAAACTCTTTAATCTGGCTAAGTTCCAAAAAGAGCGGATGCTTAATCGCTTCTCTTAATAAAATAGCCAGGTCATAACAGGTGCTGTAATGTTTAGGATCATCAAAACCGTAGCTGTTAACAAAATGGGTATTGGTCATGCCGAGCTCTTCCGCTTTTTTGTTCATTTCTTCCACGAAAGCCTGTTCGTTCCCCGCCACCGTTTCGGCGACCGCAACACAGGCATCGTTGGCCGAAGCAACTGCCACGGCCATTAAGAGGTCTTTAAAGGAAAACTCTTCCCCGGCATACATGTAAAGCTGGGACCCACCCATGGAGGCAGCTTCTTCACTAACCTTTACTATATCATCCAGGTTGACTTTCCCTTTTTCAACCGCTTCAATGGCTAAAAGCAACGTCATTAATTTTGTCACGCTGGCAATGGGCAGTTTTTTATGAATTTCTTTTTCGTATAAAATTTTACCGGTATAAGGTTCCATTAAAATTGCCGCCCTAGCGTTAATTTCCAGAGGAGCTGCTAAAGCGTTAGTAGTAAGTCCAAGGCCTAACACCAGTAAAAGGTAAATTATAAGCCTTTTGGGCATAAAAATTCCCCCCTCTTGTCCCTATTTCACCAATAGTATATTTGAGGGAGGAAAGGTTTATGCACTTTTCTTTTATTTTCTTATTTCGCCCCAAAAACTTTGACCTATTCCCGGTTCCAAACCAAAAATCTCTTCTAAAGTTGCCGCTACATCGGCAAAGGTTTCCCGGGTACCCAGGTTTACATCTTCTTTAATACTGTGACCATAAACTAAAAGCGGTACATACTCACGGGAATGGTCGGTACTGGGAGTTGTAGGGTCACAGCCGTGGTCGGCGGTAATTATCAATAAATCATCTTCTCTTAGTTTTTCCATAATCTTGGGAAGATAGGAATCAAATTGTTTTAAAGCTTCATAATAACCTTCGGCATTATTTCTATGCCCGTACACCATATCAAAATCTACCAGGTTGGTAAATAATAGACCCGTAAAATCTTTATATAGAAGGTTAACGGTTTTTACAAGGCCATCTTCGTTATTTTTGGTAGATTCATGCCAGGTAAGTCCCCGTCCGGCAAAAATGTCATAAATCTTGCCTACTCCCAGGACCTCATACCCCTGCTCCACTAATTTATCTAAGACGGTTTTCCCCGTTGGCTCCAAAGAATAATCGTGGCGGTTGGCGGTTCTTTTAAAGTTTCCGGGAGTGCCTGTAAACGGCCGGGCAATCACCCGCCCCACCGCATGCTCGCCGGTAAGAAGTCCGCGGGCAATCTTACACATTTTGTATAACTCTTCCAGAGGAATAATTTCTTCATGGGCGGCTATCTGGAAGACACTGTCCGCCGACGTATAAACAATAGGATAGCCGGTCCGCATATGTTCCTCGCCCAATTCTTCAATAATAGCAGTACCGGAAGCGGGTTTATTACCTAATGTTTTCCGGCCAATGGCCTCTTCAAAGCGCTTGATTAAATCTTCCGGAAACCCGTTAGGATATACCGGAAAAGGCTTTTCCAAAATCAGTCCGCAAATCTCCCAATGGCCGGTAGTGGTATCTTTGCCGGGAGACTTTTCTCCCATTTTACCGTATGCCCCAAGAGCTTTAATATCTCCTTTTAGTCCCAAAATAGAATGGATTTTACCAAGCCCAAGTTTTTCTAAGTTTGGAAGCTCAAACCCCCCCACCTTTTTTGCGGTATTGGCAAGGGTATTGCTGCCTTCATCACCGTAAAGGTGGGCATCGGGTAGTTCTCCAATGCCAACGCTGTCCAAAACTATTAACACTACTCTTTTCACCTTAATACCTCCTAAGCTCGTGGATGTGCTTTACGAAATACCTCTCGCAGTTTTCTCGTAGTTAAGTGGGTATAAATTTGCGTCGTTTCTATAAAACTGTGACCAAGGAGTTCCTGAACAATTCTTAAATCCGCACCGTTTTCCAGGAGATGAGTGGCAAAAGAATGGCGGATTAAATGGGGGGTCAAGTTTTTTACTATTCCAGCTTTTTGCCCGTATCTTTTTAGCATTTTCCAGAATCCCTGACGGGTAAAACCACTGCCCTTCCGGGTAATAAAAAGCTTTAAAGAGTTGCTTTTCCGCTTAGCTCTCAGGGCTAAATACTGGTTTAAGTAATGGGCTGCTACTTCTCCAAAGGGAACAATCCGCATCTTTGCTCCTTTACCCAAGATTTTAACATATCTCTCGTCCAAATATAAGTTAGGTAGTTCAAGATTCACTAACTCCGACACCCTAAGCCCGGTGGCATAAAGCAGTTCTAACATCGCCCGGTCTCTCACCCCTTCCCAGGTAGAAAGGTCGGGGGCTTTTAGAAGCAAATCAATTTCTTCGTAACTTAAGATTTCCGGTAATTTTAACCCAAGTTTAGGCCCGTCCACATCCAAAGCAGGATTTTCCCCGACAATCTTTTCCCGAAGTAAATATTTATAAAAACTTCGGATTGCAGCAAGATTTCTCGCTACACTTGCCGGTTTTAGCTCCCGGGCTAAATCCTGCAAATAAAGTTTAATATCCTTTGAAGTTGCGTCAATGATACTGATATTTCGTTTTTCCAAAAAAGAAACAAACTTCTCTAAATCCCGGCGGTAAGACAGGAGAGTGTTTAGAGAAAAGCCCTTTTCTAACAATAAATAATCGATAAAAAGGTCAAGCATCAAACCACCTTACTTTAAAAAGTAAAAAATTATTTTGGGAGATAAATAAGCTTCTATCGCCGCCGCTCCGTAAGCCGCAGCTGCGGCAAAAACCATTAAAACCACGTAACCGGCAAAAGTAAAGCCCAATTTTTTTTCCCTGCTAAAGTAAACCTTAAAAAGTTTTAGGGCAAAAACTACCGTTCCTGAAGCCGCCAGCAATAACGAAGGCAGATAAACAATGTTCTGGGGTAACAGGGCGGCCAGAGCCAAAAATACCCCTTTACCGGAATTCTGGGAAGCTAAAACCGCACCGGTAAAACCAAGCATAACTCCCCGGCTAAACACCACCGCAAAAGCCACCGGAAAGCCAATTACCGAAAGTCCTAAAAGAAAAAGCAAAAGGTAAATGGAAAAAAGTTGACCGCTGGTGTAAGTAAAGACCGTTTCCGGATTATAACTTTGTCTTACGGTATTCAGTAATTTAGCTGCTTCCTGCACCACTATTTCTTTTTCCTGCCTATCTAAAAGAATCGCTTCCCGGACCCCCCACCCTACACCACAGAGAAAAAAAATAAACATCCCAAGATAGAGTAAAAAATATTTTTTTTGCGGCCAGGTGCTCAAAAACTCGTTTTCCCGCATTTTTTCACCCCATACCTTTTGAACAAGAGCTTAATAATAGGTATGAGGTAAAAAGCTTATCTATACCTTGCTAAGGCCAGGCGGTAGTAATAAAAAGCCCCTTCAACATCTTCAATACTGCGCCCACTGGCTGCCACCAGGGCAACCCGTCCATGGTGATCTAAAGCATTTTTTATCCGGGCAAGACCTTTTTCCACCACCTCTTTGGTATTGCTTTTTACCGTTCGCGCTACAGTTACCGTAAAAACTTCGGGAGCACCGGCAGTAACCGCAGCATCAAAAGCAACCCCGCCGGAATCGGTTACCGCCACCACCACTTTTCCGTGAAAATCGGTTAGTTTAACCGTTTCTTTTCCTATATTAGGAACTACTTTTATTACCCGGCCACCAGCGGCATTAATCCCGTCCACCACCGGCTGGATGCGCCTTTGCCTTTCTATCTCATCCCCCACCCGGGGTTCGGCGATAATGATAATACCGGTATTTGCTTTTACCGCCTGGATTCCGGCCTTTTTCCCGATTCCATAAGGATTTAGGGGTACCGGCGCCCGAAAGTTGGCAGGACTTGCTCCAAAGACAGCCACAGCTCCTTCCTCTAAAACCCCCTCCAGAGTTGTGGACATATCGATAACGTCCACCACCACTACCGCCATTCCCGCTTGACCGCACCAGGCAGCCATACTGGCATCGGAAGTAACCAGTAACTTAGCCATTTTTTTCAACCCTCTTTTGCATTTCTACCGCAAGAACCCCTCCAGCAGCGGCCGTTAAAAAGAACTCCCGGTCGCTGGTAAAATCCCTACCCATGGTAGATAGATTCTCCACCTCTTCAAGTAGAAGCTTATTTAAAAATTCTTCGGGAAAATAATGAACTTGCACCCTTTGGGAGAATGCTTTGGTCTGCTCTAAAAGGCGCTCTTTTTTCTTATAATCTTTTAACTCTGGTAGAGCCAGAAAAAAATCAACAAGGGCAATTTCATTTATGACAGTGAGTGAATGGTGGCTTAAGCCAAAATGCCTTTCCCGGGGATCGGCAAAGGAGACCCTGGGTACCATGATAGGGCAACCTCCCAGGATTTTTACCGCATTTAGATACTCCCCTTGAGCCAGGGCGGTAGAACCCCATTTTGTACCGGTACCCACATTGCCCGGTCCCATGGCAATTACTGCTACATCGGCTTTTAGCGCTACTTTTGCCAAAATCAAGGCCGAATAAACGTTAACCGCCTCGATATCGCCGCCAAAGGCGTGGCCAAAGGTAATGGTTCCACAAATTAAACCCTTTTTCCTTAAATTTTTTACCGTTTTACTAAAAGCAATGGGCAGTGCCCCCTGGTCGCTCATAAGATAAGCAACTCTTAAATTCTTATTTTGGGAGTTAATCCCGGCAATTACCGGTAATAACTGGCTATGCAAACTGCAAACCACCACCGGCATTCCCTTTAAACTTTGGAAATTTTGGACAGCAACGTGATAGGGACTGCCTTCCTCTTCCGCCGCCAGGCACTTTAACTGCAGCGGAGTATACCGAAGTTTAATAATATGCCCCGGTCCTTTCAGGCTTTGCCAGGGCCGGCTAAAATTGGCCACTACAAAATGAAAGCCGCCGGTTCCAAGTTTTAAGGTAACTGCCGTGGTGTTTAACAAAAGGCGGTCTCCTACCCGAACTTTTCCGGTAAGGTTAAAATAACATATGGCTTTTTCTAAACTTCCTTCCACATCCACCAATAATTCCTGAGTTTCTTCATCTTCAGCCAAAATCTCTATGGCCTTGCCTTCTTTAAGTTCAATCATCTTAAGCCTCCGTCCGTTCATCAATTCACCAATATTATAAACTTATTTAGGATAAAGAACAAATTGACAAAAAAAGAGGAGATTAACTCCCCCCTTACTCTTCATAAATTAACCCGCCATCACTGCAATAGGCCAAACACCGTCGGCAGTTCCAGCAGCGGTCGTATTTTATAAAAATTTTTATTTCTTTTTGATCAAAATTTAAGGCACCGGGAACACAGGATGATACCGCCCGGCAATTGGTTAAATGAGCACATTTCCGGCAGAGTTCATTTTTCACTTTAACTGGCATTTTCCTAACCCCCGTCTTCTTTTACAACTTCTAAAAAAGCCTCCACAACTTGCGGGTCAAACTGTTTGCCCTTTTGTTTTATAATTTCGGCGATAGCTTCCTCTTTTGTTAGTGCCTTGCGGTAAGAACGGTCGGACGTCATCGCCTCAAAAGCATCGGCCACCGCCAGCACTCTTGCTTCCAAAGGTATTTCTTCCCCTTTAAGCCTTGCCGGATAGCCAGTTCCATCATACCATTCGTGGTGGTGGTAAATGATTTCAATAATATCCTGCATTTGCTCAATGGGTTTAATTATTTCCACACCAATTCCCGGATGGTTTTGGATTTCTCGATATTCTTCGGGCAATAGTTTACCGGGCTTATTTAATATTTTTTCAGAAATCCCGATTTTGCCAATATCATGCAAAAGTGCAGCTTTCCTGAGTTTTTCCAGGCGCTCCTGCGAAAAGCCCAACTTTTTCCCAATTTTTTCGGCAATAGCAGTAACCCGCTGGGAGTGGCCGGCAGTATAAGAGTCCTTGGCTTCAATGGCCATTACTAAAGCCTGAGTAATACTAAAGCAAAGCTCTTTGGATTGTTCATAAAGACGAACAATTGACATTTGTGACGCCAAATAACCGCAAAATATCGTTAAGTAATCGAGGTTTTTAAACTCCCCGTTACCGTATAAATTTAAAAAACCAATCCTTTGCTCTTTGCCGGCTAAACAAACAGTATAAACTTTCTGATAGTTTTTCTCAAAAGTTAATTTAGTAAAACTTTCACCGGCAATAATTGCTTCACAATTTTCAGCAGAAATAAGCGAAGAAAGAAATTCCGCAGGGAGGAGCCACGGAAGATCTTTTTTTTCGATACCAAATACCGCTATGGGGTGAAGGTTTTTCCGCCTTTCATCCAAAACCCAGACTATCCCCGCCAAAGCACCACTAATGTTTACCGCCATTTTTAATCCAAAATCAGCAAGCTCTTTTAAGTCCTGTATTTGGGCAATCTTCTGGGTTTTAGCTGTCAAATCCCGAAGTTTAGAAATTTCCTCAAGATATAACTTTTTTAACCGGTAATTTTCCCAGTATACCACCGCCACCCCAATAACCATGACAAAAAGAAAACCAGCTTTAAACAAGAAATCAAACCACTTAACTTCAGGGTCTAAGTAGCAAACGATAAAATACATAGCAGTACTAACGGTGGCAGTTAATAAACCAAACTGCGGACCATAATAAAAGGTGTGAATAGCCACCAGCAGCACATAACCAAAATAAAATAAACTATGACCGAGACCGGTGTAATAAATTAGTGCTGTTAACAGCAAACAATCCAGCCAAAAAGAAACTTTATAACCAAAATCTCTTTTTTCTGGTTTTTTTAACAAATATGCGTACAAAACAATAGAATAAATAACAGCAATTAGAAAAATAAGAAAAGCTTTTTTATTAATTGGCTCCGAGTTACAAAGAAAAAAAAGCAAAGCTCCTACCAGGGCAAGAAAGCGCAAACGGTGAAAATCACCGATGATTTGGTCCACCATAAAATACACTCCAGCTACCTTTTAATTAACTGTTTCGACATGATTTGCCCGTTTTCCTGCATCCTCGTATCCCCGCCAAAAAGCTTTTTCGTTTAAGGGATAAACACCTTTTGGTCCAAATATTTCTTTTAAAACCCCTGATATAGTTTCAGTCTTTACTATCGAAGTTAATGCTATTAATGCTCCCAGAAGATAAATATTTACCGCTTTCATGCTCCCCAGTTCCAAACATGCCTGGTTTGCCGGCAAAAAAACCTGCTTTACCGGACCGGAAAGTTCAACATCCACTAAATCGGAGTTAACTATCACAATACCTCCGGGTACTGTTCTGGGTAAAAACTTTAAATACGAAGGCTTATTAAACGCCACCAGCACTTCCGGTTCAAAAACCAGGGGACTTACCACTTCCCCTTCCTCTTCTATTACCACCGCACAGTTAGCAGTTCCTCCCCGCATTTCCGGACCATAAGCGGGAAGCCAGGATACTCCTTTATTTTCTAAAAGGGCAGCTTTAGCCAGGATTTCCCCCATTAACAGCACTCCCTGACCGCCAAAACCAGCCATTAAAAAATTTTTCCCCATCACTCCACCCCCTCTTGCGGGGTTTTATATTCCCCGAGCGGGTAGTACGCTATCATTTTTTCATCTACCCATTTTAAGGCCTCAACCGGAGAAACCCCCCAGTTAGTTGGGCAGGCTGACAATACTTCTATAATGGAAAAGCCTAAGTTAGCTCTCTGTACCTTAAAAGCTTTTCTTAAGGCTTTTTTGGCTTCTAAGATGCGCTTAGGGGTATTTAAAGCCACCCGGGCCGCATACGCTACACCATCTAAAACGCTTAACATCTCCACCATTTTTACCGGATAGCCCTGATGGGCAGGGTTTCGACCTTCGGGGGTGGTGGTAGTTTTTTGCCCGGTAAGGGTTGTAGGAGCCATTTGCCCTCCGGTCATCCCGTAAACGGCATTATTGATAAAAATTGCCGTAATTTTCTCCCCCCGGGCTGCGGCATGAACTATTTCCCCGGTACCAATCGCAGCCAGGTCCCCATCCCCCTGATAAGTAAACACCAGCCGGTCAGGCTTTACCCTTTTAACTCCAGTAGCCACAGCCGGAGCTCGCCCGTGGGCCGCTGCCACCCAGTCAATATCTATATAATCATAAATAAAAACACTGCAACCTACCGAACTTACCCCGATGGTTTCTTCGGAATTAAATTCCTCTAAAACTTCCGCCAAAAGCCGGTGCATAATACCGTGATGGCATCCGGGACAGTAATGAAAATTTTTTTCGGTCAAAAGGGCCGGACGCTTAAACATTTATTCCACCTCCCGGGCCAGGGCTAATACTTTTTCCAAAACTTCTTTGCTTTCGGGTACCATACCTCCCGTTCTGCCAAAAAACTCTACGTCAATTCTTCCATTAACCGCCAGGCGCACATCTTCCACCATCTGTCCGCCGCTCATCTCCACCGTTAATATTTTTTTAGCTACCGGAATATTGGCCGCAGTAAAAGCTTTCCTGGGAAAGGGCCAGAGGGTAATAGGTCGAATCAAGCCAGCCTTAATTCCCCGCTCCCGTACTTTCAGCACCACACTTTTCGCAATGCGCGCCATCGTGCCAAAACTTACTAAGATAATTTGGGCATCTTCCACTAAAAAATTTTCATGTAATGGCTCACTTTCTTCAATTTGCCGGTATTTGGCAAATTGCTGTTCTAAATGCTTTTCATTTTCTTCCGGAACGATATAGAGGGAATTTATTATCCTTCTGGTCTTATCATCCCGCTCAATTTTCCCGGTAGCCGCCCAGGGTTTGGGCGGCGGGTTTATTTCCTTTAAAGGCGGCAGTTCTACCGGCTCCATTACCTGCCCCAAGATTCCATCTCCCAGAACCATCACCGGCATGCGGTATTTATCCGCTAAATCAAAGGCTTTCTCCATTAAAGTAAAAATTTCCGTCACATTGGCCGGTGCTAAAACAATAACCCGGTAATCCCCATGTCCCCCACCCTTTACAGCCTGGAAATAATCGGCCTGGGTAGGAGCAATATTGCCCAGCCCCGGACCTCCCCGCATAATATTAACGATAACCGCCGGAAGCTCGGCTCCCGCTAAATAGGAAATCCCCTCCTGCATTAAGCTAATCCCCGGTCCCGAGGAAGACGTCATCACCCTGGCTCCGGCGGCAGCCGCTCCATAAACCATGTTAATTGCCGCTACTTCACTTTCCGCCTGTAAAAACACCCCTCCCACTTCCGGTAGCCTTTGGGCTAAATAATGGGGTACCTCACTTTGGGGGGTAATGGGATAACCAAAAAAATAACGGCAACCGGCCCGGACCGCAGCTTCGGCAAACGCTTCATTCCCTTTCATCAACACTTTCATTTTTTGTTCACCTCCACCGTCAAAGCCGCATCGGGACAAACCAGGTAACAAAAACCGCATTCCCGGCAGTTTTCGGGATTTACCACTTCTACAGGGTTATAACCTAACAAATTAATCTCCCGGGAAACCCCCAGGACCTTGGCCGGACAAATATTAATACAAAGTCCGCAACTTTTACAGTACTCCTTAGAAACAACTACACCCAACTTGCTCCCCCCTCTTTATCTTAAAAGAAAAAGCGGTCTCAATAACCGCTTTTTTAAAATTTTTGTACTTATTCGACTTTTTTGGCAGAAATCCTTCTTACCTTCCCAGTTCATCAAGGTAGCTTAATAACCGATTATTTTTAATAATTTCCGTCAGTGAATATTTTTCCGTAAAAAGGTGAAACAAAATCAAAAAAACCACAACTCCAACTTTTACTTTAAAAGAAAAAAGGAGCACTCCCGAATAACCTAAAATAAATCCAAGCACATTGGAACCGGCATCTCCCATCATTACCCTGGCCTTTAAATCCAAAGGTAGGTAAGCGGAAATAATCCCTAAAGCCAAAAAGAGGAAAGTCACCGCCGGGTAGTTAAAGTAACTAATTCCAATGATGAGGCCAATTAAGATAAACACCTTCCCCGCTCTTCCCGGACGAAGATCAAAAAGGTTCATAAAATTAATCCCCAGGACTATCAGTAAAAAATCTACGATAAAATACCAAAAAGGCTCTTTTACCGTCAACATCAAAGCTAAGAAAGCACCACCAATTGCTTTTAAAGCTCCGGTAGTAAGTTCGTGCTCAAAAATTAACTTTTTAAAATGACCTTTTAGCCCTTTGGCCCTGGCATCGCCCAAAAAATCATCGATAATCCCTAAAAAAGTCATGGTCGAAACCCCTGAATAAAACAAAAACCAGTAACTTCCCCGGGAAAAAATTAAGATTAGCGGTGCCACCAAAAGCATCACTAACAAAAAAACCACTCCCCCCGATTGGGGAATTAACTCACCGCGAAAATTTTGACTTAAATGTCCTGTCTTGGTTAGCAAGTTTAAAACGGGAGATATTGTCAGGCGAGTTACAATGTAGGCAACCACAAAAAATAAAACTTTCGTAAAGATTGGTTACACCCCCTATTTACTCCCAACCTTTCGTCTGATAATTTCTTTTAAAATATCGGCAAATTGTCTACCGCGATGAATAAAACCCTTTAAATCCCTCCCGGTCTCCCGGTGGGTCATTGGCACCGCCACTTCAACAATCCGGTAACCTTTTTTAAGAGCATCCACCGTCATCCCAAACTCCAAAGCATAACCTTCCGCCAGAGGAAGTAATCCTAAAAAGCTTTCCCGGGTAAAAGCCCTTTGTCCCGATAATACCGCTTCCACCACCTGTCCCGTAAAACTTTTTAATCCCCACCGAGTTAACCTTTTTACCAGGCCAAAGCCCCCTTTTTTCCTCGGAGCACCAAAACGCGCAATAACCATATCGGCTTCGCCGGTAAAAAGTGGAGTTAAAAGTTTTTCCGCATAGACTGCCGAATTTCCTAAATCTCCATCTAACAATAAAACAAAATCGCCGGTAAACTCCCTGGCTCCCGCTTCAATAGCTTTCCCCTTGCCCACATTCTGGGAAAGTTTAATAACTTTAGCTCCCGCCAAAACCGCCTCATTATAGGTGTTATCCGTGGAGCCGTCATCAACAACAATAACTTCTTCTACACCGGAAATTTTAAACGAAGCTTTTACGGTTTCCCCGATTCTTCCTTCCTCATTATAAGCTGGAATGATTACCGAAACTTTTTTCCCCATATTTTCCCCCTTACTGCCCCATGGGCGGTATTAACCTTTTGGCAGTGCTTTTAATGCCGTAATCTCCCTTTACTCCCAGTAAACCATAAACTAAACTTAACTGTCCCGAAGGCAGGTCCAAATCATCTATTGTCGTAATTCTTTCCTTCTGGTAAAACTTAATATAGGACTTTTCAACGTTGCTGTACTCTCCCCCAATTACCACCGGTACAGTCTTTAAAAACTTAATAAGCGGAAGGTCAAGATAGTTCACCAAATCACTTTCATTTAGACCGCCACCGATAACCACCACACCATCTAAAGGCACTCCATATTTCCCGGTTATTTTTAAAGCATCGGTTTTGGCTAAAGCTAAAAGGGTCGAACCATCTCCCGGAGTTAAAAGATTCTTCCCCACTTCCAGGGCAAATTTGGTGTAGAATTCTTTTTTATCCTTGGTTTGCCATTTCATCTGGCTTTTAATATAATCTATATCCGCAGGATTGGTAAGTTCCTCCGGTATAATCTCAGTAACACTGACAATTTCCGCCCCCGCCTTTTTTAAAACTTCTTTTACCTCATCGTTTAGGCCGTAATAGCCGGTTACAACAATCGCCACTTTTTTGCCGGTTAATTTGCCCTTAATCAGCACGGGTAAGGTTTCTTCCTGATATTGTTTTAAAACTTTATTGGTTACTTCCAACTCTTCATTTAGAGCTTCCAGCTCATCATTTTTTTTCTTAAGTTCGTCCAGGCGTTTTTCAATCCCCAGGGTAAGTTGCTTTTGCTGCTTTAAAATTGCTTCACCAATTCGGTTATCATATCCTAAGGAAGTTCCGATAAAAATTCCCAGGCCCAAAGCTAAAAATACCGCTATTAACGACGCAATGTGGTATTTAAAATCTATAATCATAACAAAATCGCCTCCAATACTATATTCCAAATAAAAGCTTGAGCTGAATTAACAAAACCCGGAATAAATTTCTGGTAACCGGCGACACAGCTAAAATAATTAAAACAGGAATTAAAGCCGCAACAATCAGGTGGAGTAAATATCTTGCTTTCAAGCGACTTTTGTACAGTTTATTAACCCCTTTGGCATCCACAAGTTTAGCGCCCACAAGTAAGCGCACCAAAAAAGTACTCCCCATTCCTTTGCGCCCCTTCTCTAAAAAATCAAAAAGATTGGAATGGGTTCCCACCGCGACAATTAATTCCGCACCTTTTTCATACGCTAACAGCATGGCTATATCTTCCGATGTTCCCGGAGCTGGATAAATTTTAGCGTTAAGTCCCAAATCCCGAAGTCGTTTTAAACCAGGCGCTTCACCGTTCGGATAAGCATGGACGATAATTTCTGCCCCGCATTTTAACGTTTCATCGCTAACGCTATCCATATCTCCAATAATAATGTCCGGACAGTAACCCGCTTCCCTTAAAGCATCCGCCCCACCATCAACTCCAATTAAAACTGGTCTGACTTCATTTATATAGATGCGGATAGCTTTTAAATCCTCCTGATAATTATGGCCCCGAACCACAATCAGGGCGTGCCTTCCCCGAAAATCAGTTTTTATCGGCGGAGGCGGATACTGTCCTAAAACAAGCCCCGTCTCCTTTTGGGCATAATGTAAGGTATTTTCGATAAAGGCCAACATGGTTTCTCCTAAATTTTCCTTGGTAGCTTCCATTTTAGCTTTGATTTTTTCTTCATTTAAAACCGTGCCTTCGCCCAAAAACTCGTCATTTCTATAAATTTTCCCATCCCTAATAATTAAAAAATCGCCTTCGTTTAAAACCTCAAAAAGTTTTTGGGGAGCCTCATCAATAAGGATAATCCCATTTTGCACAAGTAAAAGCGGCCCAATGTTGGGGTATTTACCGCTAATGGATTGAGCGCAGTTAATAACTGCCTTTACCTTCTTTTCAATGAGGCCACGGGCCGCTACCTCATCAATATCCTGGTGGTCAATAACGGCTATTTGACCCGGTTTTAAGCGTTTTACTAAATTTTTCGTTTTTTTGTCTAAAAGGGCTACGCCCTTGATTTCCATTTGTTGCCACCCCAAGATACTTTTTTCCTTCCTATTATAGCACAGTAAAAAACGCCAGGAAACCTGGCGCTTACCGTAAAACTTATTATTAACTAACCTTGGCTTCTAAACGCAAGCGGTCGGCAATTATAGCAATAAACTCGGAATTAGTAGGTTTACCCCGTTCGACATCAATAGTATAACCAAAATACTTGTTAATTAACTCAATATTCCCTCGATCCCAGGCCAGTTCAATGGCATGGCGGATGGCCCTCTCTACACGGCTGGGAGTGGTATGATACTTTTGAGCAATCATGGGATATAACTCCTTGGTTATTGCCCCTAAAAGATTCACTTCTTTCGTAACCATTAAAATGGCGTCCCTTAAATAATGATAACCCTTAATATGGGCCGGTACACCCATTTCATGGATGATATTGGTTACCAATAACTCCAGATTTTTTGTTTTGGGTAATTGGGAGGAAAGAACGGAAGTTGTATTGGAAGCAGTTATTGGTTTGCTGGCAACCATACCCTGCGCTAACTGTCTTATGCGCGCAGCTAAAACCGAAAAATCAAAAGGTTTTAAAATATAATAATCAGCACCTAACTCCACCGCTTTTTGCGTTATTGATTCCTGGCCAAAAGCGGTGAGCAAAATTACTTTAGGTCTATCTTCAAATTCGGTAAGTTTTTCCAGCACGCCGATCCCGTCCAAATGGGGCATAATAATATCAAGAACTACAATATCAGGTTTTTGCTGGGCAATTACCTCTAACCCATCAACGCCATTATGGGCTATTCCAGCAAGGAAAAAATCTTCCTGCTGGTTTATAAATTCTTTTAAAAGCTCACAAAACTCCCGGTTGTCATCAATGATGACAATTCTAATTGGATCCACTTCCCCCGCCTCCTAATAATTTCCTTTTTATTGCCTAAAATACATTTCGACGGTATAAATCTTTTTCCTGCTATTGACAAAATATTTTTTTCCGAAAAATAGCGACAGTATTTTACAAAAGAAAAAGTAGAGTTAAGCACCCAAAAGTTATTACTATTATACACTTCTTTTAACATGTTTTCTATAAGAATACCGTAACCTTTGCTGCTATCACTTAAAAACACGTGGGTCACTACCCCTATAAACTTGCCTTCTTTAATTATCGGCGAACCGCTCATTCCCTGGACAATCCCGCCGGTTAGGCTTAACAGCCGGGGATCTTTTATCCTTAAGATTAAGTTTCGACCATCTTTTTGATACGGTCTCACTTTTTCGACATAAACGGTAAATTTCTCTATTTTTTCTCCCTTTACAACCGTATAAATTTCCGCAGGCCCAGGTTTGACTTCCTCCTTAAAAGCAATCGGTACCGGTTTTGGGAAATAAGGATTTATTATTTCCTGGCTTGCTTTGCCAAAAATCCCGAATCGGTTATTTAAATACACAGTGCCTACAATGTTTTTATGGATAAATTTTCCAATTTTTTCCCCCGGCTGTCCTCTTCGGCTGGGATAAATTGCTTGAATTTTGGCCTCGACAATTTTTCCCTGCTGTACCGGAAAAACTTTGCCGGTATCCGGATCAATAATAGTATGGCCAAGAGCCCCAAAGGTTTTGTCCTGCGGGTTATAGTAAGACAGGGTCCCCAGTCCTGCAATATTGTCACGAATAAATACGCCAATGCGCCAGCGTTTTTCCTCCTCACTATATACCGGATTTATTTCCCGCTTAAACGTTTCTTTTCCCCGTTTAATAGTTAAAGTAATTTTTTGTCCCCCCAGATGATTAATTAAATTTTTTAATTCAAATTCATGATTAACCGGAAGGTCGTTAACCTTAAAAATTAGGTCCCCTTCTTTGAGCTTTGCTTCCCGGGCTGGATTTATTTCGCCATCTTTGGTTTTTACGTCGGAAAAACCAACCACCATAACGCCAGGGGTTTTAAGATAAACCCCTATACTTTGCCCTCCGGGTACAAGATATTTTATGGGAATCTTTTTTTCGGAATTTTCTTTAATGGTGATTAAGCCCAATAATTTTACTTCAAGACAATTTTCTTTAGCTTTTGCCAGATTTGGTTGTTCCGGAAGGCTACTTAATTGTAAACAGGTGCTTATAACTCCTAACAGTAAAATAAAGACAATTATCAGCCATTTATTACGATATTTTTCTTTTATCAATGGATATCACCCCATTTCATCGAGTTTTTTTGTTAATTTTATTTTTTCTCTTGTTTTCGTCGTTATGTTGTTATTTTTCTGGAGTGATATCCAAAAAAAAATAGCGGTAATAACCGCTATTTTCCTTTTTTGAGAATTTTTTCAGCCATTTCTAAATTTAATGCTTCTATTTCCTTTTCGCCCAGCATTCGGGCAATTTCCCATTTTCTTTCCTCAAAAGTTAGTTTTTTCACCCGTGTTTCCGTACGTTCCTCGCTCACTACCTTTTCCACAACAAAATGGGTATCGGCAAAACCGGCTATAATAGGGGAATGGGTAACTAAGAGTACCTGGTGATTTGACGATAACTTTTTTAATTTTTCGCCAACCACTTCGATAATACTACCCCCAAGACCGGATTCAATCTCGTCAAAAATGAGAGTTTCATGCTCGTCTACCTGGTTAAAGTACAGCTTAAAGGACAGTAACAGACGGGATAACTCTCCCCCAGAGGCAATTCTGGCCAGGGGTTTTAAATCTTCACCGGGATTGGGAAGAAAATAAAACTGAATAGCTTCATCCCCGCGCGGACCGGGGGATGCGTCGGTAAAAACAACTTTTATTTGAGCATGCGGCATTAAAAGCTCTCTTAAATGCTGCGCAATGCTTTCTTCGAGCTTTACCGCAAGCTTTCTTCGATATTCTTTAACCAGGGAATTTATTTTATAATAGTTTTCCCGCAATTTTACGGCCTTTTCCTGATAAAAAGCTTTATTTTCTTCAATTTCGCTTAAATTTTGGTATTCTTGCCGCGCCTTTTCCAAAAAATTCAAAACATCCTTCAGGGTAGGCCCGTACTTTTTCTTTAATAACTCGTAACGATAGAGCCTTTCTTCAACCTCATCGGGATTAACGGATTGATTCTCCATATCGTCCAAGTAAGTTTTTAGATCCAAAGCCGCTTCTTCTAAAAGAAGGGTAGCTTCCTCGACTTTTTTTGAAATTTCCTCGGTAAAAGCGTCAAAACGGGCCGCCTCTTTTAAATCCTTGATGATTCTTCCCAACCGGTCAACAATTCCCGGTTCATTTTCGCCGTAAATTTCCCGATAGGCATTACCAATAAGTCCATAAAGCTTTTCCTGGTTTAAAAGCCTATTATGTAAAAGCTTGAGCTGTTCTTCTTCTTCAAAAGAAGGGTTGATTTTTTCTATTTCATTAATGCAAAACTTTAAATAATCGATTCTTTTTAACCGCTCCATTTCCTGGGAAGTTATTTCCTCGTACTGTTTTTCCGCCTCCACCCACGCTTCATAGGCCTCTTTTAGCTGTTTACACCACCGCTGAAATTCCTCATTACCCGTACGGTCTAAAAGCTTTAAGTGGTAAGAAGGAGCAAGAAGCATTTGCTGCTCATGCTGGGTCATAACATCAATTAACCCCAAAGTCACTTCCCGGTATAACGTTAACGGAACCACTGTGCCGTTAATCCGGGCAACCGACTTACCGTCCGCCGCAATTTCCCGGGAAAAAATGTTCACCTCATCGGCAGGCAAACCGTACTCCCGAAGTTTCCGGCAAAGCTTTTCCGACTCAAAGGTTGCGGTTAAAAGGGCTTTACCCGTCCCTTTTCTCACCATATCCCCGCGGGCTTTCTGTCCTAAAAGTAAAAGTAACGCATCAATTAGCATCGACTTTCCGGCCCCGGTTTCACCGGTAAGAACATTTAAGCCCGGAGTAAATTCCATATTTACCCGCTCAATTAACCCAAAATTCTCCACCGTCAAAGCTAAAAGCATATCATCACCTAAGTCAAAAATTCGTCAAATCTCGCTAAGATTTTGGGAACCTGTTCCCGATCCCGAGCAATTATTAAAATAGTATCATCCCCGGCAATAGTCCCAAGAATTTCCGGAAATGCTACCTGGTCAATAGCACTGGCTACTCCCTGGGCTGCACCGGGTAAGGTCTTAATAACTATGAGGTTTTCACTTTGGTCATAACTGCTTACCGCATCGGCAAAAAGTCTTTTTAAACGTTCAATAGACGCAGCGGATACAGTTTTTTGCGGCAGAGCATACCGATAGCTGTCCTTTTGAAAGGGAATTTTAACCAAGCCCAGTTCCTTTATGTCCCGACTAACGGTAGCCTGAGTTACATCGAAACCGGCCTCTTTTAAAGCTTCCGCTAACTCTTCCTGGGTTCTTATTACTTTCTGTTCTACAAGTTCAAGAATTTTTTTCTGACGGCGAATTTTCAACCGTACTCCTCCTTTTCCCAATTATATAAAGCTTAGGATAAGTTTGTGGTCGATTTAAAAATTCATGCTTAATCACATACCCTTCGCGGTCGGGAATTCTTTGCGAAAACTCCTCTATCACCATCCTTTCCTCCTCCCCGCCCGCATGGCCCACATACACGGTAACCGTTATTATTCCTCCGGGAAGTAATAACTTGTAACATTCGGCAAGGCCGGTGATAGTGGTAGACGGTTTTGTAACTATGCTTTTATCTCCTCCGGGAAGATAGCCTAAATTAAAAACCGCAGCTTTTATGGGAACCCGAACATACTCTAAAACCTTTTCGTGGGAATCCAAGATGAAAACTGCTCTTTCGGCTACACCGGCTTCCTTAAGCTTTTGTTCCGTTATTTTCAGCGCTTGTTCCTGAATGTCAAAAGCATAAACTTTACCGTTTTCCCCTACCCGGTGAGCTAAAAACAATGTATCGTTACCATTGCCGGCGGTCGCATCAACGGCAACATCTCCAGCTTGCACGACTTCCTGCAGGTATAAATGGACGAGGCCGGTAATTTTCTCTAAATTAATCATGGTAACGATTGGCCTCCCGCATCTTCTCTCTTAAAAGCTGATAGAAACTACGATTTTTAAGTTTAATAAATTTTGCCTGGTAAGGAGCTTTTTTAATAATAATTTCATCTCCCGGTTTAATCCCAAACCCCTGCTGTCCATCAACGGTTAGCATACTGCTTTCCAATGCGGTCTTAACCACAATTCTTATTTCTTTATCATCCGCCACCACCAGGGAACGGGCGGCAAGAGTGTGCGGACAAATCGGGGTAATAATAAAAGCTTTGACCTCGGGATCGAGGATAGCTCCTCCCGCCGAGAGGGAATAAGCAGTAGACCCGGTGGGAGTTGCCACAATTACCCCATCCGCCGCATATTCGGTTATGTACTGTTCATCAACAAACACTGCAAAGTTGATAATCCGGGCAAAAGCACCTTTGGTTAACACTCCATCATTTAAACCATAAAAAACTGCAACTTCCTGATTGGCACGCCTGACCCTGGCTTCAAGCATAGTACGATCTTCTACAAGGTATTCCCCTGCCCTGATTTTTTGCAGTCCAAAATCTATTTCCTGGGGGTCAAGTTCACTTAAATAACCCAGTTGACCCAAATTTATTCCCAAGATGGGTATTGCTTTAGGAGCAAAATAGCGGGTAGCACATAAAATCGTCCCATCGCCCCCTAAAACCAGAACCAGATCAATTTTTTCGGTTTTTTCATCGATTTCCGCTATTTCAACTATACCGCATTCTCCCGAAACAAGGTAGCGGTTTTTCAGCAAAAAATCGTAATCCCGGGCCTTTTCCATTATTTTTTCCAATAAAATGGGCCCAAGTTTTTTATCTTTATTCACCGCAACACCGATCGTTTTCAAAGTAGCCAACCTCCGCTATTTTAATTCTCGCAAACCTCCCTTAATTCCTCCTTTATACTTAAAAAGCAGGGATAACCCCTGCTTATTTATTAAAACGTAAAAAAGCCTCCGTTACAACCCGGTCAACATCAATTTTAACCTTTTCTTTAGTATTGTCGGTCGAAAGATAGAGTAAATATTCAATGTTTCCTTCGGGGCCGGTAATAGGAGAATAGGTAAGCCCCAAAGGTTGAAACCCAAGCCCTTCGGCATACTCTAAAAGATTTTTCACCACTTCCCGGTGGGTATCGGGATCCCTCACAACCCCTTTTTTACCCACCTTTTCTCGTCCGGCCTCAAACTGCGGTTTTATTAACACCACCGCTTCTCCCCGGGGCGCCAAAATTTCCTTAATTTTCGGCAGCACTAACTTTAATGAAATAAAAGAAACATCACAGGTAGCAAAGCCAGGTTTTTCCGGTAAATTATCCACAGAAAAGTAGCGAATATTCGTCCTTTCAAAAACGACTACCCTGGGATCCTGCCGCAGTTTAAGACTTAACTGACCGTAGCCAACATCCACTGCATAAACGGTATTTGCTCCATATTGCAAAGCACAATCGGTAAAGCCGCCGGTGGAAGCCCCAATGTCAATGACAATTTTCCCCTGAAGATTTATCTTAAATTCTTCTAAAGCTTTTTCCAACTTATAACCGCCCCGGCTGACATATTTTAAACCCTGCCCTAAAATTCTAATGGGTGAATCTTCCGTTACCATCGTGCCGGGCTTGGTAACTTTTTGTTCTCCCACTAAAACTTCACCGGCCATAATTAGGGCCCGGGCTTTTTCCCGGCTATGGACCAATCCCTTTTCCACCATTAAAACATCAAGCCTTTTTTTCATAGCTTACTTAAGATCTCCCGAAACTTTAAATAAAGCTTTTCTTCCGTTAAGCCGTAAAGGTTTAAAATTTCCTCCACCTTACCATGAGGAGGAAACTCGTCAGCTATTCCTAAATTAACCACCTTTGTTCCAATTCCCCTAAAGGAGAAATATTCATTTACCGCCGAACCAAAACCTCCAGCAACAACATTTTCTTCAACGGTAATAACCGGTTTATGTAAGCTACCAACTTCCTCTAAAAGCTTATAATCCAAAGGTTTTACAAACCGGGCATCGATAACAGTTAAAGATATACCTTCGTTCTCAAGTTTTTGGGCGGCTTTTAAAGCATAGTTTAGCGGGCGTCCAACTCCGATAACAACTCCATCGCTGCCTTCTTTTAAAATTTCCGCAGTGCCAATAGGTAGCTGCTCATAAGGTGTTAGTTCAACCCCTACCGCCGCTCCCCGGGGATACCGGAGAGCAACAGGGCCGGAGTGGTTTAAAGCCGTGAACAACATTTTCCGCAACATATCTTCATTTCGGGGTACCATAATGGTAAGATTAGGAATCATCCTTAGATAACTTAAATCAAAAATCCCGTGGTGCGTTGGACCATCTTCACCGACAATTCCCGCCCGGTCAATGGCAAAGACCACCGGAAGATTTTGCAAGCAAACATCATGAATTATCTGGTCAAAAGACCTCTGCAAAAAGGTCGAATAAATAGCCACCACCGGCTTCAACCCTTCACAGGCCATTCCTGCCGCCATGGTCACCGCATGCTGTTCGGCAATTCCCACATCGTAAAAACGCTCGGGATAATTTTGGGCAAAGTAATTTAGTCCGGTACCGGTTGGCATGGCAGCAGTTATGGCCACCACCTCCGGACGGTCCTGGGCAAGCTCCACCAGAGCTTTGCCAAAAACTTCGGTAAAACTTACCCTGGGTGCTTCTACCGGTTCACCGGTGCTTATGTAAAATTTGCCGACACCGTGAAAGCCATCTGGGTTTTCTTCAGCCCAATGATAGCCCTTCCCCTTTTTGGTAATGACGTGGACAACCACCGGTCCGGCAAAAGTTTTGGCCCGGCTGAACACTTCAATCATTTCTTTTATATTATGCCCATCGATAGGTCCCAAATAAGTAAATCCCAGCTCTTCAAACAGCATGCCAGGCACTAAAAGATATTTAAAACTATCCTTTAGTCTTTCGCCAATTTTCACCATTGTCGGTCCAATATGCGGAATTTTTTTGATGAGGGCTTCTAATTCATCTTTACCCCTGGAATATTTGGGGTCGGTACGGATGCGACTTAAGTAGGCGGATAAAGCCCCAACATTCTGGGCAATGGACATTTCATTATCATTTACCACGACAATTAGCTTTTTCTGTAAATGCCCGGCATGGTTAAGGGCTTCAAAAGCCATTCCTCCGGTTAAAGCTCCATCCCCGATAACCGCTACCACTTCGTACTGCTCACCTTTTAAATCCCGGGCTAAAGCCATTCCCAAAGCTGCCGAAATGGAAGTACTGCTGTGCCCCACACCAAAAGCATCATAAGGGCTTTCATCCCTTTTGGGAAAACCCGACAGACCGCCAAAAGTTCTTAAAGTTTTAAACTGTTTTTTTCTGCCGGTTAAAATTTTATGAGCATAAGCCTGGTGCCCTACATCCCAGATAATTTTATCTTTGGGAGCCTCAAAAACAAAATGAAGGGCGATGGTCAGTTCCACCACTCCTAAACTTGGAGCGAGATGACCTCCATTCTGGCTGGCAACGGTAATAATGTATTCCCGCAATTCCTGGGCAAGGGCCATTAATTCACTGGGTTTTAGTTTTTTTATGTCTTCCGGCAGGGAAATTCGCTCTAAAATAGGTCCCAAAGGGAGTCCTCCTTTAACTGTCTTTGATAATCTTAACCTTCATAGTTTTTTCCAAATGGTAGATAGTTATGCCCGCAAGGGCTATAACCTTTTCGGCCTTTTCAATGGCAATTTTCTTACCTAAAGCCTTTCCGGCAACAATCACGGCAGCAATAAAGCTGGTAATTAAAATATTTATCAACGCTAAATGCCCTGGAAAATACCGGCCGATCTGTAATGCCAGGGAAATGCCCAGGGCCCCGCTGATGGTTCCTGCAATATCCCCAATAACGTCATTACAAAAATTAGCTACCTTATCGGCATTTCTCACCAAAAGGTAGCTTTCCTTAGCTCCTCGTATTTTCTTGCTGGCCATCGCATGAAACGGGGCTTCTTCAGCAGCCGCCACCGCCGTACCCACTATATCAAAGACAATGTTTAAAAGAATAATTACCACCAAAAAAAAAGTTGCAAAGAAAATACTCTGGGTTCGGGCAATAAAATACTCGGATAAAACGGTAAAAATTAACGCCAACCCAAAGGTTAAAGAGGCTATCTTTATCACACGCCCGAAGTAATCGTTTTCCCCTTTGGAATGATTATTTTTGGTTTTACCCAACGATTTTTCACCTCAATGGTAGGGTCCAGGTAGCCAGGACGGCTGATAGCCTTACGGGTTAATTTTATGGCTTAAGGTCCAGTAGGATTTCCCCAGAAGCTACCTCTCGTCACCGAGGAGGCGGTTTCCCTTTAAAGCTTCTGCCGCAGGGTTACCCGCTGCGGAACTGGATCACCACTTAGTCCATACTGCAATCCCCGTAAGACCTTGGCCGGGCCAAACAGCCTAGAGGATTTCCCCGACGGCTCCCGCACCAATCTAGCCTCTTTTGCAAAATGGGTTTCAATTAGAAGGTTCGAAGCCTAAGGGCCCGATCGGCTTCTCCCCTTAACCTAATATCCCCCCATTTCACTCAAGGCAGGCTACACTGCACGTAGCACGCCCCCACGTGCAGGTTTAATCCCAAGCCGTAGTTCGTGAATACTCCCCACGCACTTGGGTCTCCGTGGAAGGAGGGTCCACGCCCGCATGCCATTGCGGCTCGCCCTCCAACCTTAACTCCCAGCACCAGCCCCCGACTGGGCGTCGTAAGCCAGCACCAGGAACTTCATCGATGTGCCCGCGACGGATTTTTAGGCCCGTCTTCGAAAGGTGCGGGTCCGACTAGGATACTGCATCAGCCGTCCCGTGCTATTTTCAATTGTCTTACAATTATAACAAAAATCCAGCAACATAGCAAAAGTAATTTTTTCCTAAATAATGTCTAAGATTCTCTTTTTAGGATAAATTCAGCAAGCTTTATAAAAAAGCTGCTTTTCTCACCATAGGGCTTTAAAACATTCTTTGCCGCATTAATTTCTTCTTCCGCCCTTTTTTTGGTTTCCTCAATACCAAAAAGCGAAACATAGGTAAGCTTTTGATTTTTTTCGTCACTCCCCACCGGTTTTCCAATCTTTTGAAAATCACCAACTACATCCAACAGGTCATCAACAATTTGAAAAGCAAGGCCCAGATGGCGCCCGTAATCATCCAGAGCTTTAATTTCTTCTTCGGTAGCTCCCGCCAAAATCCCTCCGGCAATTAAACTATAGCGTATCAGGCGAGCAGTTTTGTTAAGATGAATATATAACAAAACCTCGGGGTCTTTTTTGGCTTCACTGGAACTTAAATCCACCACCTGGCCAGCAATAAGCCCCTCGGAGCCGGAAGCTACCGCCAGTTCTTGAATTACCCGGACCACCCGCTCCGCGGGTATCCCCTGTTCCAGGGTCTTGGCAGTTAGTTCAAAAGCTTTGGTTAATAAAGCATCTCCCGCTAATATAGCAATGGCTTCTCCAAAAACTTTGTGGTTAGTTGGCTTTCCCCTGCGAAAATCATCGTTATCCATTGCCGGCAGGTCATCGTGAATAAGCGAATAGGTGTGCAGACACTCCACCCCTACCGCCGCCGGGAGCAATTTTTCCGGAGCAATCCCACTCCATTCCCCTGCAGCCAGCATCAGGACTGGTCTTAGCCTTTTCCCACCAGCTTTAAGGCTGTAGTTCATCGCTTGGTGAATTACTGGCGGATAGGTATCGTCCGGGGGCAGAAAACGCCCAATACCTTCTTCTACCATTTTCCGATATCTTTTAAAACGGCTTTCAAACTCCATGAAACTCCTCCGCTAAAAAGGTAAATCATCTTCCATTTCCACAATTTCCTCAAAAGTAACCTCGCCGGCTTCATCTTCCTGAACTTCCACTAACTTTAATTCTAACTCTTTCAACTTTTCGCTGCAAAAACGGTGAAGCTTTAATCCTTCTTCAAAAAGAGCCAAGCTTTCTTCTAACCCTACATTTCCCCGTTCCAAACGTTCCACAATCTCGTTTAATCTATTCATCGCTTCTTCAAAGGTCATCATTTTTATCACCTTCAATTATATTTTTGCCAAGGGCTTTAGCCAAGGCTTCCCCATCGGAAAATTTAATTTTAAATCTTTCCGGAAGATTATTAACGGAAGTAACAACCCTGCCTTCAAAATCAAAGACCACCGCATAACCCCGATTTAAAATTTTTAACGGATTTAAAAGCTTTAATCTTTCTTCATAAGAGGAAAGTACCAAGTTTTTTTGTAAAACAAGATTTTTTACGGAAGTTCTTAGCCTCAAACTTTGCTGGATAAGAACCGCCTGATTTCTTTTTAATAATTCAGCACACCGTAAAAAAAGTCTCTCTTTTAGCTCTTCGAGTTTTTCTTTTTGCTGTTTGTGACGAAGATATGGGGAAAGAAGGATAAGTTTTTCCTTTAAAAGGCTTAGCCGATTTTTTTCTTGCTGAAAAGTTGTTTTAAAACTCCTTAAAAGCCTTGTCAGTCCTTCGGTAACTTCTCGGCTTTTATCGGTTATTAATTTTTCGTATGCTCTCAATATTCTTCTTTCCTGAAATTCCAGATTTTTTTGTTCCCGCTGGAAATAATTAGCTAAAGCTTTGACCATTTTCTGGCGTTGCTCTCGTAAATTATTCCATATTTCCACTAAATTGGGGGTAGCTTCAACCGCCGCTCCCGTTGGGGTCGGCGCCCGGCGGTCGGCAACCATATCGGCAATTGAAGTATCGGTTTCATGCCCAATTCCTGTAACTACGGGAATGTTAGAAGCATAGATAGCATCGGCAACCGTCTCTTCGTTAAAAGCCGCTAACTCCTCAAAACTTCCCCCTCCCCGGGCTAAAATTATTACTTCACACAGCTTATAACGATTTAATAAATTTAGCGCCTTTACTATCTGTCCGGGAGCTTCATCGCCCTGCACCGCCACAGGAACTAAATAGAGAGTAGCCTTGGGCCAACGCTTTTTTATTGTTGTTAAAATATCTCTAATAGCTGCACCGTTTTTCGACGTAACAATGCCAATTTTTTCGGGATAGCGGGGCAGTTTTTTCTTCCGCTCTTCGGCAAAATATCCTTTATCCTTTAACTTTTCTTTTGTTTGCTCAAATTTTAAATAAAGAGCCCCGATACCAAGGGGCTCAATCATCTCAGCATATATTTGGTATATACCCCTTTTTTTGTAGACCGCCACCTGGCCAAAAACAATGACCTTTTGGCCATCTTGAGGAATAAAAGGCAGAGCCGAGGCCCGTCCTTTGTACATGACGCCCTTGAGCTCTGCCCTTTCATCTTTTAAGGTAAAATACAGGTGTCCCTGGGAAAACTTGCAGTTAGAAAGCTCCCCCTCTACCGCAACCTGATTTAACCAATCATCTTTTTCAAATTTTTCGGCAATATAATCGGTTAATTCCGAAACTGAAACAATAAATAAAGCCATTTATCGTACCAACCTCTTTAATTAAAGTAATTAAATCAAGTAATTAAATCCGGAACATCTGTTCTTTTCTAAATAATAACATAAAAATCGCTTGATCTACAAGCTTAACCTATTCAAGGTTTTAAAACTCGTTGGTAACTATTTAGACATTAAATATTCATGGATAGCCCTGGCAGCTTTTTTACCAGCCCCCATTGCCTTGATTACAGTAGCAGCACCGGTAACAATATCGCCGCCAGCCCAGACTCCTTCCCGGGTAGTTTTTCCGTTTTCATCGGCAATAATATTGCCTTTGCGTCCCACTTCTAAGCCTTTTGTGGTTCGGGGAACCAGGGGGTTCGGACTTTGCCCAATAGCTACCACCACCGTATCCACTTCAATAATAAATTCCGAGCCGGGTATTGGAACCGGCGATCTCCGACCCGATTCATCCGGTTCACCCAGTTCATACTTTAAACACTCCATAGCTTTAACCCATCCATTCTCATCACCGATTATGCGGGTTGGGTTGGTAAGTAACATAAACTTTACCCCTTCTTCTTCGGCATGGTGAATTTCTTCCAAGCGGGCAGGCATCTCGTTTCTCGAGCGCCGGTAAACGATGTAGACTTCTTTCGCCCCAAGCCGCAATGCGGTCCGGGCGGCATCCATAGCCACGTTACCGGCTCCTAAAACTGCAACTTTTTCGCCTACCTTTATAGGAGTATCGTATTCGGGAAAGAGATAAGCTTTCATTAAGTTGGTCCGGGTTAAAAATTCATTGGCCGAATATACCCCATTTAAATTTTCCCCGGGAATCCCCATAAAATTCGGAAGTCCTGCCCCGGTACCCACAAATACCGCATCATAGCCTTCTTCATCTAAAAGTTCATCAACGGTTAAACTTTTACCAATCACGGTGTTGGTTTTTATTTCCACACCAAGTTTCTTTAGATTGTCAATTTCCTGTTGCACTATCCGTTTGGGTAAACGGAATTCGGGAATCCCGTACATTAACACGCCGCCGGGAACATGGAGAGCTTCAAAAATAGTAACTTTATGACCCAGTTTGGCCAAATCGGCAGCACAGGTCAGACCTGCCGGTCCCGAACCTATCACCGCCACTCTTTTCCCGGTAGGAGGAGCAACCGTAACATTTTGGGTGCCTTTGGCCAGTTCATAATCCGCAGCAAATCGTTCTAAACGGCCGATAGCCACCGGTTCACCCTTTTTTCCTAAAACACACTGGCCTTCACACTGGGACTCCTGAGGGCACACCCGTCCGCATATCGCCGGTAAAGCATTCTTTTCTTTTATTTTATTGATAGCGCTGTCAATATCTCCCGCTTTAATAAATCGGATAAAGTCAGGAATATCAACTTCCACCGGACATCCCTGCTTGCAGGCAGGTTTCTTGCAGTCAAGACACCGTTCAGCTTCTTTCATGGCAAGTTCCAAACTGTAACCCAGAGCCACTTCATCAAAGTTTTTTGCCCTCACTTTAGGGTCCTGTTCAGGCATGGGATACTTTTTTGTTGGCCGATCAAACGCCATAGCTTTAGCACCTCCCGCAGCCCTCTTCAAATTTTAAGAGGGCTCTCTTTTCTTCATCCTGGTAGATTTTTGCCCGACGCATTTGCTCATCAAAATCAACCAAATGACCATCAAAATCCGGGCCATCAACACAGACAAATTTAGTTTGGCCGCCAACCGTTACCCGACAGGCTCCACACATCCCCGTTCCATCCACCATAATGGAATTTAAACTAACTATGGTTTTTATTTGATAAGGCCGGGTAACCTCAGCTACCGCTTTCATCATCGGTAGCGGCCCGATCGCCACCACCAAATCAATTTTTTCCCCGCGGTCAATTACTTCTTTTAAAACATCGGTGACAAAACCCTTTCTCACATACGAACCGTCATCGGTAGTTACCAGCAACTCATCGGTTACCGCCCGCATTTTCTCTTCCCAGAAGAGATATTCTTTCGAGCGAGCACCAATAATCCCAGTAACTTTATTTCCGGCCTCTTTTAACGCCCGGGCTATAGGATAAATGGGGGCAATACCCACTCCTCCGCCAATACACACCACATTTCCGAAGTTTTCAATGTGGGAGGGAACACCCAAAGGGCCTACAAAATCGCTAACCGCATCCCCCTCATTAAGGAGTCCCAGCTGTTTGGTGGTTTTTCCCACTTCCTGGAAGATAATGGTGATAAGTCCTTTTTCCCGATCATAATCGGCTATGGTGAGCGGTATCCTTTCTCCCTTTTCGTCAATTTTTAAAATAATAAACTGCCCAGCCTGAGCTTTTCTTGCCACCAAAGGCGCGTCAATTTCAAAAAGTTTAATTGATGGTGCTAAGTTTTCCTTTTTTAAGATTTTAAACACTAAGCCGCCCTCCTTTGAGTTTTATGAATTTTATTATTATTCCATAATTTTATTAATATTCTTCACTAATTTTAAAAATCCTGCTAATTCGCGAGATTTCCGCAACACCAACAGCATTGTCGGAAGCATACTGGACTTCAGCAAAGTAAAGATCTACTGCTACCCTTCTTTTCTTTAATTTTTCCAATAAAAAATTTTTTATATAATTATTTGCCGCAACCCCGCCCATTAAAACTACCGGAAGATTATCTTTGGCGTGATACTGGATAATTTTAAATAAAGTCCTGGCTATTACTTCCTCTACTGCCCGCGCAATTTCAAAAGCCGGAAAGTCTTTAAGCTTTCTTTTTAAATATGCCTCTGCCCCGGAGAAGTGCCAGTTGCCATTGACAAAAGTCGCCGGCACTTTGAGAATCCCTACTGCCTTTTGGGCCAATTCCTCTAAAAATTTGCCGGAAGGAAAAGGAAGTCCCAATAAGACCCCAATGCGGTCTACCAGCTGTCCGGCAGAAATATCAAGACTTTTACCCAGCACCTTTACTTTGTAACCTTGAGGTTCTTTTTCAACTTCTAAAATCTCACTGGTTCCTCCGGAAAAATGGATGGCTAAAAACCTGGGAAAATCTTTTTTTAAAGACCAAAGGGCCGCCACCAAATGTCCTTCCTGATGGGTAGTTTTGACAAGGGGTACGTCTAAAGCAAGGGAAAGGGTACTGGCAATCACTTCTCCCGCCAAAAAAGATGGCATATACGATTCCGGTAACGGTCTCGGTTTAACCGAGACACCAATACCCCGCACCTGGTCCCGGGAAATTCTGTTAAAACCTTCCTGCACCATTTCCTTTAAATGCCGCAGGTGCAGGAAAACTACATCCCTCTGCCTTAACCCTACCTCGCCTTCCGGTACCGGCAGTATTTCCCTTAAGTCAAAAATTAAACGTCCCTCACCGTCTACGGCGGCAAAGGACGTTGTGTAGTTGCTTGTATCAAACCCCAGAAAAACGTCTCTCATTTATTATCCTCCCAGAATTCATCGATATGTTCAGCCACATATCCCAAAATTCCATTGATGAATTTTGGCGACTCTTCTTCACCGTATACTTTGGCCAATTCCACCGCTTCATCTATAGAAACCGGAATGTCAATATCCGGTCGATATAACATTTCATACAAAGCCAGGCGCAAAAGAGTCTTGTCCACCTTTGCCAGTCTTTTAAAATCCCACCCGATGGCACGCCGGCGAATAATCTCATCCAATCGTTCCCTTTTCTCAATAACCCCCCGCACCAATTCCCGGGAGAAATCCACCAATTTTTCCGGAGGTATTTTCCCTTCAGCAATTTTTTCCGCCCACAGACTTTCCAGGGTATCCAAAGTTTTTTCTGGAGCAAAATCCAGTCCAAACAGCGCCTTAAATGCTAATTCCCTTGCCGTATGACGATTCACAATCGCTCTCCCCTATGTTACCGCTCTTTAAAAATTTTCTCCCAAACCCGGCTAAAATCTTGATCCTCATCTAAACGTTTTCCAATAAAATAACCCAGGCCAAGACATATCGCCAGGAATAATGCTTTCCAGAAGCCAAAAGCAATGGCTAAAAAACCAAAACCTCCACCAATAACCATCCCTAATATTTTTCCCCGGTTTTTTTGAAAGAAAACTTCCCACTCGTCCATTGGTTCCACACTCCTATTCTACCCGCGGCCTTAATTCCTGGGCAATATCTTCTACTTTTATCTTGATCCTGGAAAGTTTTATCCCCAAGCTTTCCTGGATGTAGCTGTTTATCTCTTCCTGCAACCGCTTGGAGGTTTCCGGTATGTTTAAATCCGGAAGTACTCGCACCAATACTTCTACCCCTAATCCTTCGGGATAAGCTTCTAAAACCGGCCGTACTTCTTTTACTCCCGGAATTTTTCCCGCAACCCTTTTAATTAAAGCCGTTATGGTATCAAAGGTAACGTTTATCTGGCCAAGCTCCCCTTCTAAAGAAATTCCCTTATCTCTTTTATGCTGGGTTTTTAAGCTTAAGGCAACCACTCTCAGGCCTAAAAGGAACAGTACCAGGAGAAAAGCAAAAAGTGCGGTCCGCAATTGGACATCAAAAAGCAAATTTTTTATGTAAAAAATTGGCAAATGCCAGCCTAAAACCACCAGCATAAAACAAAAAAGTAAGATGACCGTTACAAAACCATAAAGAAATAAGATACTCCGGTCTAAAAAGTTCATTTCTACCCCCCTTTGTCAATAAGATTGGCGGGTTATAACCCGCCACTACTTGACCCGTATTTCCTCTTCCTTCCCTTCAGCGGGAAAGTGCACTCCCTGGACATGCACATTGACTTCCACTACTGTAAGGCCAGTCATGTTTTCCACAGCTTTTTTCACCGCTTGCTGAACCTCACTGGCCACATCAGGAATTCTCACACCATACTCCACTATGATATATAAATCAATCGCCGTTTCCCTTTCCCCTACTTCAACTTTTACACCTTTGGCCATCGACTTCATCCCGAGCTTTTCAGCAATCCCAGCCAAAGTACCGCTCATTCCCGCCACACCGGGAATTTCCGAAGCTGCTAATCCGGCAATTACCGCAACAACTTCGTCACTGATTTTTATACTCCCAATTTCGGTCCCTTCTTCACGGATTAATTTATTATCTCTGCCATCCACGAAAAAAACCTCCTCGAATTTTTATAACCATCTTTTAATCATATTATAACAAGCGGTAAATTTTTCAACAATAATAATTACTCTTCGGCCAAAATTCTTCTCTGCACAAAATTTGTGTAAACTTCACCCTTACGGAAAAAGGCATTTTCCAATACCTTTAAATGAAAAGGAATTGTTGTTTTAATTCCTTCGACACGCATTTCCAAAAGAGCCCTCTGCATCCGGGAAATTGCTTCTTCCCGGTTTTGCCCCCAGGTTATCACCTTGGCCACCAGCGAGTCGTAATAGGGTACAACTTTATAGCCGGAATAAAGAAAACTGTCGACCCGCACCCCATTACCACCGGGAGGCAAATATTCGGTTACCGTTCCGGGACTGGGCATAAAATTCTTCTCCGGATCCTCAGCATTAATCCGGCATTCTATAGCCCAACCGTTGATTTTTAAATCTTTTTGACTTATGGACAGCTTTTCTCCGGCGGCAATTTTAATTTGTTCTTTAATAAGGTCTACACCGGTAATAAACTCCGTAACAGGATGTTCCACTTGAATACGGGTGTTCATCTCCATAAAATAAAAGTTTTTATTTCTATCCACTAAAAACTCCACCGTTCCGGCACTGTAGTAATCAACGGCCCGGCAGGCCTTTAAAGCGGCCTCCCCCATCTTTTCCCGCAGAATCGGGTCAACAAAGGGAGAAGGTGCCTCTTCAATTAACTTCTGGTGACGCCGCTGGATAGAGCAATCCCGTTCAAATAAATAAACATAATTTCCGTGCTTGTCTCCTAAAACTTGAATCTCGATGTGCCGCGGTTCTTCCACGTATTTTTCTAAATAAACATCGGGATTGCCAAAGGCATTTTGAGCTTCAGTACGGGCGGTAATAAAAGCTTTGGCCAAATCCTCATCGTTCTGGGCAATCCTCATCCCTTTACCACCGCCCCCCGCCGAAGCCTTTAACATTACCGGATACCCAATCTCCCGGGCTATAGCCACAGCTTCTTCCACATTTTCAACAACTTTTTTGGAACCGGGCACTACCGGAACTCCCGCTGCAATCATGGTTTGACGGGCCGTAGCCTTATCTCCCATTAACTCGATGGCCCGGGGGGGCGGACCAATAAAAGTCAATCCGCTTGCTTCTACCGCTTCGGCAAAAGCCGCATTTTCCGCCAAAAAGCCGTAGCCCGGGTGAATAGCTTCGGCTCCGGTGACCAGAGCAGCACTGATAATCGCCGGTATATTTAAGTAGCTTCGGTTTGATTCTTTCGGGCCAATGCAAATCGCCTCATCGGCAAGCTTTACATGCAAACTTTCCCGGTCCGCTTCCGAATAAACCGCAACACTTGAAATTCCCATTTCTCGCAATGCTCGAATAATCCGGACGGCAATTTCTCCCCGATTGGCTACAAGAACTTTTTTAAACATCCAATCATTCCTTTCCAAAAAATTACCCAAAAGTCAAAAACTTTTGGGCAAATTTTTTCCTATACCTTTACTTTAAAGAGCGGTTGACCGTACTCCACCATTTCACCATTTTCAACTAAAATCTCTACAATCTCGCCACTTATCTCACTTTCAATTTCATTCATAAGTTTCATAGCTTCAATGATACAAAGGACATCT
Organism: Carboxydothermus ferrireducens DSM 11255; assembly: GCF_000427565.1. NCBI lineage: Bacteria > Bacillati > Bacillota > Clostridia > Thermoanaerobacterales > Thermoanaerobacteraceae > Carboxydothermus > Carboxydothermus ferrireducens. The sequence goes on along the minus strand of NZ_ATYG01000011.1, from coordinate 30,949 downwards.
CCAGGCTTTATTTTCTGCCCGACCTCCACAAAAGGCGGCGCTCCTGGAGCGGGTGCTCGGTAGAAAGTACCTACCATAGGTGAAGTTATCAACGAAAAATTACCCTCGTTTTTTTCTTCTACTTTTTCTTTGCTCTCAACTCCTTTTGCCTCCGTTGCTGGGGCCTGCGGTAACATAGTTACCGTTCCTTCGCTCGACCCCTGGCCTTTTTTTATGGCAATTTTCGTACCTTCACTTTCAATAATCAGTTCCGAAATACTTGTTTCATTTAACAAGAGTATTAATTCCCGTATTTCCTTTAAATTCAAATTTTGTTCCTCCTTCCCTAATTCTTTAGGCTTTTTTCTTACTTCATTATTATTCACCACCGGTGTCAATTTCCCCTGCTCCCGCTCTTCAAAAAACTTGCGGGCAATTTGGGGGAATAAAGCATAAGACAAAAGATCTTCTTCCGACCGGGCTAAATCTTTTATCTCTTCTTTTATTTTTTCCATTCTCGGTTCTAACAAGTCAGCAGGTCGGCACTCCACCGGCTTTAGGTCCCCAAGTATCTTGGCTTTAATTTCCGGGTCAATAGGAGCTGGCGGCCTTCCATACAATCCCTGCACATACGAGCGAACTTCTCCTGGAATTAATTTATACCGCTCCCCGGTTAAAACATTTAACACCGCCTGAGTCCCTACAATTTGACTGGTAGGAGTAACCAAGGGAGGATAACCAAGTTCCGCCCGGACCCGCGGTATTTCTTCCAGAACTTCTTCCAGGCGGTGCAACGCCTTTTGCTCTTCTAACTGGCTAATTAAATTGGTAATCATCCCACCCGGTACCTGGTGTTCAAAAACCCGCATATCGGAAATGCGGGTAACCCCCCGTTCATAGCCTAACCGTTTACGCAAATCTTCAAAATAACGGGCAATCTCAAAAAGCTCGTGAATATTAAGTCCGGTATCATAAGGGGTATCCGCCAGGGCTCTCACCACCGTTTCCACTGGCGGCTGGGAAGCACCGAACGCCAGAGGTACGCTGGCGGTATCCACCACATCCACCCCTGCTTCAATGGCTTTTAAGTAAGCCCCAACGGCAAGACCCCCGATGTAATGGCTGTGAAATTGCAGGGGTACCCCTAACTCTCTCTTTAAAGCCGCCACCAATTCATAAGCTTGGTAGGGGGTACATAACCCCGCCATATCTTTTATGCAAATGGAATCGGCACCCATTTCCACCAAACGTTTGGCAGTTTCAACATAATGCTCCAAAGTATGCACCGGGCTAACAGTATAAACTACCGCCGCCTGCACATGAGCCCCGGCGGCTTTTGCGGCTTTAATCGGGACTTCCATATTGCGAATATCATTTAAAGCGTCAAAAATTCTTATAATATCTATGCCATTTTCCACAGCTTTAAAAACAAACCGTTCTACCACATCATCGGGATAATGCTGGTAACCAACTAACGACTGACCCCGTAAAAGCATTTGTAAAGGGGTATTTTTAACAATTTTTTTAATTGCTCTTAAGCGCTCCCAGGGATCTTCTTTTAAATAGCGCAGGCAAACATCAAAAGTAGCTCCGCCCCACACTTCCAGGGAATGATAACCCACCCGGTCAAGTTTTTCTAAGATGGGAAGCATGTGTTCGGTCCGCATCCTGGTGGCCCAAAGGCTCTGGTGACCATCTCTTAAGGTTGTATCGGTAATTTTTACTCTGCGCCTCATCTCTCTCACCCCTGAATATAAAAAAAAGAGGTACTCGCACCTCTTTTTTTGCTTTTACACGGTTATTATATAAAAACTTATAAATTCACGAAACTCTTTGGAAATAAGTATACAAGTATACTTATTTAAAGATTACCAGCACCTTACCGGGAGGATAATTTAAATTTTGGGCCACAAAATCTCTTATTTCCAGGCGGATTTTATCATCTTCCTCTTTTTTCATCACCACTACCGCCTGGGTATCCTGAAGATAGGCAACCACATCGGTATCATAACGGGCTTTTAAGGTTTCCTCCAAAAAACTTTCTTTTTCCTTAAAATCCAAAATTTTTAAAATTCTTTCCTCCGCCGCCTGGCGATTGGTCCCAAGCTCCTTTAAGCTTTCTATTAAGTAAGAACGATTTTTTTCCCGCATTAATCTGAACTCCCCGAGATTTTTGGCCGTCGTTAACGAGCTATCAACTACAGTGTTTGGTTTTGTACTTGTTATACTTTCCTCTGGCCTTGGAACAGTTACAACTAAAGCAATAACTAACGCTAAAAAAATCCCAAGGCCAACCAGCCATTGCTTTTTAATGACGTACAACCCCGCTCCCCCCTTCCAGTACTTCAATTTTATGAAGCGGTACCGCCAGGGCACTGGCAACCGCCTGGACAATTTTTTCTTTTAGTGCTGGATTTCCTGCTCCCTCGGCCACTACAACAACTCCACCCACTACCGGTGTTTCTTCGGTTAACAACACCGGGCTTTCCTGCCCTTCCCGGTCTTTTATTAATACCACTTCTTTTTGGTCGGTGTTTTCGTTGATACTCCGATTAATTCCCGATTTTTCCGATTCATTGGTAATTTTTTGCCCGGCATTACGGTTTAAAGCATACTCTTTTGCCGAACTGCGTAAAAGCTTAACTTCAACCGCTACTTCCCCAACTCCGGCAATTTTTCCTAAAATACCCTCAAGACGTTCGGCAAGTTCTTTCTCCTGGCGGCTAATTTCCGATTCAATCTGAGCACTGCTTTTTGGTAACTCCGGGGTTGTGGTTTTACTCTTCTGGCTATCCCCCCACGCCAGGAACACCAAACCAATTATCGCAAGGCTTACAAAGAAAACAAGTTTGTCCCGTTCCATCTCTTTAAAAAATTCCCAAAACTTCATTGACCCACCTCCAATGCTTTAAAATTTATGTTTTTTTCTATACCAAAAAATGCTTTTAAAACTTCCGCAAAACGCACTTCTTCCCCCTCCTCCAGCGGCTTTTTTAAGTAAACCGTAACTCCCTCCACCTGTCCCTCTCCAAGCTTAACCTCCACGTCTTTTACTTTGCCCCCGTTTAAGTTTAAAAGGGCTTTTACCTGAGCTTCCAGGGTTTTCTCCGCCTCTGACCTGGCATTTTCCAACAAACTTCCCTGACTCACCGCTACTGTTTTACTTTGACTTTCCGGTAAAAAAACCGCCAAATTCCAGTTTGCATGCAAAAGCTCCATCAGTGATGTTAGCATGGCCATAATTAGTAAAAGGCCAATCATTGCCCGAGTAAAGTTCCGAATTTGTCCAAGAGGCAGGAGCAGTTCTAAAAAAGTAAAAAGGAGAAGTAAAAAAATTATTTCCCGGGCAAGTTTAATTAAACTTTCCATCCTATCACCCCTATACGGGTTTACCCGCGGAAATCAACACCGCAAACAGGAAAAATAAAAATAAGCTTAAAATTGCTAAAACGCCAAAGATTAAAAGGAGGGCATTACCCATTCCGGTTAAAGTCTTAACGTAGTTTTCTTCTCCAAGGGGCTCTAAAACAGCTCCGGCAAATTTATATAAACCTCCTAAAACCAGTATTTTAACCGCTGGAGCGGTAACCACCCCGAACAAAATCACAATGCCCAAGGCATTTAGCGCATTTTTTAACAGATAAACAGTTCCGGCAACGGCTTCTACGGCATCGGTTAAAACTTTTCCCACTACCGGTACAAAAGTCCCGGTGGCAAACCTTGCAGTCTTTAAGATAAAATTATCGGCAACCCCTCCGGCAACGGTTTCTAAAGCCCCAACCCCTAAAAGTAAACTTAACATTAGACCAACTAACCCGATACTTAACTGCTGGGCAAACTTTATTAATTTATCCAGGGAAAATCGGTCGCTTATTCCGGCAGCAATCTCCACTAAAATACTGAGATAAAGCAGGGGAAAAACGAAGTTTTTAATGACACTCCCCATTATCCCAATTACCCCAAATAAAGTCGGAGAAAGCAAGGCAGAAGTAGTCACGGCTCCCGCTGCCGCAATCAAGCCAAGACTTGCCGGGAGCAAAGATAGAGCCACCCCCACCATTCCTTCCACCGCTTCCCTGCCAATCTTTAAAGCCAGGGTAAAACTCTGCAGGGCTAAAAGCATAAAAGCTAGGTAGCACGCCGCTTGGGAAATCTGCGCTATGCTTCCGGAAGAAAAGCTATTTTCCAACTGCCGTAATAGGGAAAGGATAATAGCTAAAATAAACAGCTTTAGGAGAATTTTTATATTTCCCCGGATTTCAGCTAAAAGGATTCCCTTCAGGTTTTCCCATATTTCGGCAAACGATATTTCCTTCTCTCCCCGAAAAATTGCCAATACTTCTCTTTTAAGATCCACTTGCGGAACGACTTTTCTTAATTCCTGTTCAGCAGAATTTAAAATTTTCTCCGCCTCAACTGGCAGGCTTACTTCGTTGGCAAATACCGGGACCACTCCATTGAGGATAAGGAAAATTAAGGTAAAAACAAAAATACTGAGTTTTTTCATGGTTTTCATCCTACTCGGGCAGTAGTTTTAATAAAGTTTCTAAAACCGCCATAAGGATGGGAATTGCCAAAATAATGACCAAAATTTTGGCTGCCAGCTCGATTTTTTGAGCAATTGCCCCTTCTCCCGCATCCCTACAGATTTGGGCACCAAACTCCGCAAGATACGATATGCCAATTATTTTAAAAATAATCCCCAAATATAAACTGTTAAGACCAGCTCGCTCCCCTAAACCGGTAAACACTTCCACAACTGCCGCAATTTTATCCATTAAAAGTAAAAATACCACTACTCCAGCGGTTAAGCTTAATAAAACTGCTATTTCCGGACGCTCCTTTTTAACAATCAAGGCCAAAGTAGTAGCTATTAAACCAAGGCCCACCACCGTTCCAATCTCCATAAGAACCTCCTAAAACAGCTTAAACACGGTTTTAATTTCCGTAAAAAGTTCCGCCAGTATTTGAATCACCCAAAATAGTACTATGGATATCCCTGCCAGGGTGGCCATGTACGCTTGTTCTTCTTTGCCCGCATGTTTTAAAACCGTATGAATAACCGCGGTTAAGATGCCAACTCCTGCAATTTTAAAAATAATCTCAATGCTCGCCATTATAACCCTCCTTTAAAAAAACAGCAAAACCAAAAACGCTCCCACAAGCACTCCCAAGTAATTAACAAGCTTGACATTTTTCTCGGCTTCCTGCCGGCTTTCGGCTAAAACAAGTTTTAACTGTTCGCAGGTATAATTTAAGAGATTTTCCTGCTCCCGCAAATCCGATATTCCTATTTTTTCAGCAAACGCTAAGAGTATTTCCTGTTCACGCTTTAATAGAGCCGTTTGGGAGAACCCTTCCGCAAGAGCTTTTTTTAGTCCCTGATTAACCGGCAAGGTCCTATCCTTAATCTCAAAAAGCTTGGCCACCGTTCCTTCTTCGGAATTAGCCATTTTTGCAAAAATTTCCGGTAAAGGTGTAGCTTTATAACGAATTTCGGTTTTTAAGAAGTTTAAGAGGTTAATTAACCTTTCTAAATCCCTAACCCTCTGCAAGTACCTGTTACCAAGGTAAAATCCCAAAGCACCGGTTCCGGCAACGGTTAGACACGCTCCCAAAAGCTTAAGGTACATTCTAACCCCTCCCAAAGATAACTTTTCCCTGACCATCTAACACCGCTTCCACCGTCCCCGGTCCTTCTCGCCGGCTTAAAATTACGTATCTTTCAAAAATCTCCAATTTCAAAAAGGGTAAAAACCGGGGCCGCTTTTTTAAATCATCCATATCCCGGGCATGAGCCGATGTAAATACCGCTACACCGGCATTGGCCACTTCTACCAGTGCTCCCACGTCTTCTTCCCGCCCAATTTCATCGGTAACGATTAGCTTTGGAGCCATGGAGCGTAAAAGTATGATCATTCCCTGGGCTTTAGGACAGCCATCTAAAACATCGGCCCGGATACCAACATCCAACTGCGGTTCTCCTTTATAACATGCGGCAATTTCCGAACGCTCGTCCACAATTCCCACCGGAATCCCCGGAATTCCGATCTGGGCAGAGCCGTTGGCAAAAATTCTTGCTAAATCCCTGAGCATGGTTGTTTTCCCGCTGCGGGGTGGAGACAAAATTAAGGTATTGACCGGCTCGCCGTTTTTGTTAATAAGATATGGTACTATTTTTTCTGCCACTCCCTTTGTCTCCCGCGCTATCCGGATGTTGATGCTACAGACATTTTTTATATGACGTACCTTCCCATCCTCCAATACCGCCTGACCGGTAAAACCAATACGATGCCCCCCTTTTATTGTTATGTATCCCTGTTTTAATTCTTCTTCCAAAGCATAATAAGATGAGGCCGTAATTAATTGAAATAGTGCCAAAAACTCCTCCTCCGCCAGACATACCCCGTTGTCCTGTTCAAAAGTGTATTCCCCCCGCCCATTGATAAATACTTCTTCCTCTCCAAAGATTAGGCTTAAAGGCCGGTTTTTCCTGACTCTAATTTCTTCCAGGGGAAGATCAACGACTCCCTCTAAAACCTTTCTTAAGGTCGGGGTTAAAATCTCAAAAACTTCCCGCATTCTTCCCCTCCTTCCTTTTTTTGTATATAAAATATTAGACAAGTTAGTGTTTTATGCTATAATTTAGTTAATAAAACTTGAGGGGGATTTTTATGGAGCAAGCCCAATTCACGCAGGAAGTTTTAAAAGCCCTTAGTAATCTAAACAGTCACCTGCAACGGATTGACCAAAGTCTCTTTGACCTAAATACTAAAGTAATAAACATCGAGCAAAGACTGGATAGAATTGAACAAAGACTGGAAAATGTTGAGCAAAGACTGGATAGAGTCGAACAAAGACTGGACAGCGTAGAAAAGAGATTGGACAAAGTTGAAGAAAGATTGGACAAAGTTGAACTAAGGCTTGATCATTTAGAAGGTGAGGTTATTAGTCTTAAAGTTCGGGTAGAAACTCTGGAAAATCGCTTTGATTCCCTGGAAAAAAGGACAAGCTCTTTAGAAGAAAACCAAAACATCATTGCTAAAAACGTTTTATATCTTACCGAAAAAATGCCGGAGCTTTTCCGTGAAGTTGCAGGGATCGCCGCAAAGCAACAGGAAATTCTTGAAAACCAAAGTAAATTTGCAGAATTTGCCAGGACCTACTCTCTGAAAACCGACTTTTTGGCCCACCGCTTACAGGAATTAGAAAAAGAATTTTGGGTACTTAAAACCGGCTACAAACCCCAGGTAAATTTTTAAGGCGGGATTGCTCCCGCCTTAAATTACATCATCGTAATTTTGTTGATTTAAAGCCTGTTCTCTCCTATTTTCAATAAACTCACTTACCAGCACCAGGGCCCCGCAGTTAGGACAGGTAATCTCATAATTATCGTCCGCTTCCAAAAGCTCCCTTTCAAAATAAACCCGTTCTCCGCATTCGGGACAGGTAACATAGGTAAACTCTTCGTCATCATCGTAAACTGCATCTTCTAATTCATATAAATCATCGTCCACCGTTTCTACGTACTCTTCAAGCCGTTCCTGGTCGTCTCTTAAGCTCCTTACTTCTTCCGTTAGGTCAGCGATTAAATCAATTATTTCCGTAATTATTTCCCCTTCTTTACCCTTTTCCTTTAAATTAATGCCTTCTGCAAGTCCCTGCAAGTAGCTTACCCTGCCGACAATGTCATCCACAAAAATCCCTCCCGGAAAATAATTTCTTTTTTATTATTTCCGGGAGAGCAAATTTTACTCCACCGTCACGCTTTTTGCTAAGTTGCGCGGTTTATCAACATCGTTACCCCTTAAAACTGCCATATGGTACGCCAAAAGCTGCAAAGGCACCACCGCAAGGATTGGTGCTAAAAGCTCCGGTACCCGGGGTAGATATATTTGCTCATCGGTAACTTTAGCTATTTCCTTTTTGCCTGCAAAAGCTATTCCAAGAATGGTAGCTTCCCGGGCATTTACTTCTTTAATGTTAGAAAGCATCTTTTCAAATAGAGCTTCCTGGGTAGCCAGAGCTATTACCGGTACGTCTTTGACAATTAAAGCTAAAGTCCCGTGCTTTAACTCACCGGCAGCATAAGCTTCGGCATGAATGTAAGATATTTCTTTTAACTTTAACTGCCCTTCTAAGCTTACCGCAAAATCAAGACCCCTGCCGATAAAGAAGGCATCCTCTTTATTTAAATGCTTTTTGGCAAACTCAATAACTTTATCTTCTGCTTCAAGAACTTCCTGCACTTTCTGGGGAATTTCTTTAAGACCAAAGACCATTTCTTTATAAAGTTTTTCGTCAATGGTGCCTTTTACTCTTCCCAGATAAAGAGCAAAAAGGTACATCACGAGAAGCTGGGTAGTGTACGCCTTGGTTGAAGCCACCGCAATCTCCGGACCTGCCCAGGTATAAATCACGTCATCGGCCTCCCGGGATACGGAACTTCCTACCACGTTAGTTACTGCTAAAACCCGGGCTCCACGCTTTTTTGCTTCCCTTAGCGCTGCTAACGTATCGGCTGTTTCCCCCGACTGGCTGATTACCACCAAGAGGTCATTTCGCCCAATTAAAGGATCCCGGTAGCGAAACTCCGAAGCCACATCCACTTCAACCGGAATCCGCACCAATTTTTCCAAAAGATATTTCCCTACAAGTCCCGCATGATAAGCGGTCCCGCAGGCAGAAATAAAAATGCGGTTTAAGCTTTTATAAAATTCAAGGTTTTCCTCAATTTCCGGCAGCTTTACTTCTAAGTTTTCGGCATCTAACCTACCGGCTAAAGTATCCCTTAAGGCTTTGGGCTGTTCAAAAATTTCCTTTTGCATGAAATGGGCGTAACCGCCTTTTTCCGCTTCTTCGGCATTCCAGGTTACTTCATAGATTTCTTTGGCCACCGGATTTCCTTCCATGTCGTAGACTTTCACCGTGTTAGCGGTTAATTCTGCAATTTCGCCATCCTGAAGGATATAAGTCTTTCGCGTATGGTTCAAAATGGCCGGAATGTCTGACGCAAGAAAATTTTCGCCATCCCCTAAACCCACAATTAAAGGGCTATCTTTTCTTACCGCCACTATCCTGCCCGGTTCCTCTAAAGCCAGGAAAGCTGCCGCATATGAACCGTGTAATCTTTTTTGAAGCTTTATTACCGCCTCTAAAAGGTCACCCGCATAATACTTTTCCAAAAGGTGAGCAAGGACTTCCGTATCGGTTTCCGAACGAAAAGTATGTCCCTCAGCCATTAATTCTTCTTTTAAATCCAGGTAATTTTCGATAATCCCGTTATGCACCACGGCAAATTTGCCGGTACAGTCCAAGTGCGGGTGGGCATTTTCATCCGACGGTTTACCGTGAGTTGCCCAGCGGGTATGACCTATACCGGTAGTGGCATTTAAAATAACCCCAGCAAGCTTTTCTTCTAAATTGGCAATTTTTCCCACAGACTTGGTAATCTTGATATGGCTATCTTCGATAACGGCTATACCTGCCGAATCATAACCCCTGTACTCCAATTTTTTAAGGCCACTGATTAAAATCGGTGCTGCAGGTTTGGGTCCAATATAGCCAACAATTCCGCACATGTTTGTTTCCCCCAATCAAAATTTATTTCTCGTTAATTTTTCCAAAAGGCAAAAAAGCAATAAAATACCTTTCCCGTTTTTATTTAACGGGGTTTTGTAGGGTCGGCTCCTGCCGACAATTCTTTAACTGCGCTTTCTCCAACCTCTAATTTCCAACCTCTAACCTCTAGTTCGCCCGGCGCCCTTTGTCCCGAAGATTGCTCTTCGGTTTTGTCCGACGCCTTTAACGGCCGCGATAAGCCGGGAGGCATCCGCCGATACCTCGATAAACCTCCACCTCGTCAACCCCAAAAGGGGTCCCGGCGCTTTAAGGTAATAAATTGCCTATAATTTTTCGATAACCGCTATAATCTCATCCACCACCTCCTCGGTAAGTTTTGCATCAGCTCCTTCCGCCATAACCCGAATTAGTGGCTCGGTTCCCGAAGGCCGAACCAAAATCCTTCCTTCCCCGAGCTTTTTTTCACCCCGGGCAATGGCTTTGGCAAGTTCCTCTGATGCCATAATTTTTTCTTTATCCAAAACCCGCACGTTTTTTAAGACCTGCGGGAATTTGGGCATTTCCTGAGCAAGTTCCGATAGCTTTTTCCCTTCAGCCACTATTACCTGCATTAGCTGTAAAGCGGTAATAATTCCATCACCGGTGGTATTATGGTCTAAAAGGATAATGTGCCCGGACTGTTCGCCACCGATAACCGCTCCATTTTTTAACATCTCTTCTAAAACGTACCTATCACCAACTTTCGTCTCTAAAACTTCAATACCCTCCCGGGCAAAAGCTTTTTTTAACCCCAAATTGCTCATTACCGTTACCACTATCCGGTTATTTTTTAATAAACCCTTTTTCTTTAAGTACTTACCAATAATCACCATAATCTGATCGCCGTCAACTAAATTTCCCTTTTCATCCACCGCCAGCACCCGGTCAGCATCACCATCATGGGCAAGACCCAGATGGGCCCCTTCCTCCACCACCGCCCGCATTAAAGCTTCCGGGTGGGTCGAACCGCAGTTAGCATTAATATTGGTACCATCGGGAGTGTTAAAAATAGGAATAACCTCCGCCCCAAGTTCTTCATAAATTTTGGGAGCAACGTAAGAAGCAGCTCCGTTGGCACAATCCACCACAACTCTAAGGCCACTAAAGGGAAGTTCTACCGTATTTTTAGCAAAAGATTTATAAAGTAATACCGCATCGGAAATTTCCCGTACCCTGCCTATTTCTGCACCAATTGGCCGGATGGGAATTTCCTTTTCTCCTAAAACATACTTTTCAATTTCTTCTTCGATTTCATCGGGAAGTTTAAAACCCGAACCGCTAAAAAATTTAATACCGTTATCTTCCATGGGATTGTGCGAAGCAGAAATTACTGCCCCGGCAGTAGCTTTTAATTCCCGGGTTAAATAAGCAATAGCCGGTGTAGGCATAACCCCAACTCTTAAAACATTAAGGCCAACGGAAAGAATTCCGGCAGCCAAGGCTGATTCCAACATGTCTCCGGAAATGCGGGTGTCCTTCCCTACCACTATTCCCTGTCCATTATATTTTTCCTTTAACACATAGGCTGCAGCTCTACCGAGTTTATAAGCCAGTTCCGGAGTTAAATCGCGGTTAGCAACACCCCGCACCCCATCGGTACCAAAAAGCTTACCCATCATCATTCCTCCTTTGTCAGGTATTTTATAACCGCTTCCGCCGCTCTTATCCCGTCTACTGCAGCACTTACTATTCCGCCGGCATAGCCGGCCCCTTCCCCGGCAGGAAAAAGTCCCAAAAAACCTAAAGCCATCCCCTTTTCGTCCCGCGTAATCCGCACCGGTGAAGACGTTCGAGTTTCCGGCCCCGTTAATATTCCTTTTTCAATAAAGCCCGGTATTTTCCGATTAAAATCCATCAGGCCTTCTTTTAGCATTTGATTTACGTATTCGGGAAAGAGATCGTTTAAATCGGAAGCTATAACTCCCGGTTTATAAGTAGCATTGGCTACTTCTTCAAAACTACTTATTTTCCCTGAGAGAAAATCTACAGCCCGTTGCGCCGGCGCATAGTAGTTTTCGCCGCCAATTTTATAGGCTTTTCGCTCAATCTCCCTTTGGAATTTAACTCCACCCAAAGGCCCTTCGTAAAAATCCTCGGGATTTACCGATACCACAAGAGCGCTGTTGGCAAATTTCCCGTTCCGGCGGTAATAGCTCATCCCGTTAGTAACCACACCGCCTTCCTCAGAGGAAGCTCCAACCACCACCACGCCAGGACACATACAGAAGCTAAAAGTAACCCGCCCCATTTCCTTGTTTTTATAGACAAGCTGGTACTCGGCAGCCCCTAACTTGGGATGCCCGGCATACCGGCCATATTGAGCTTTATCAATTAGGGTTTGCGGATGTTCAATTCTTAGTCCTATAGCAAAAGGCTTGGGCTCTATCATAATACCTGCATTTAATAACATGGAAAAACTGTCCCGGGCCGAATGGCCTATTGCTAAAACTACCGCCGCTGCCCGGCACTCTTCCCGGCCGTTTACTACAACACCTACAACTTTCCCTTTTTCCACCAATAATCCCGTGACTTTAGCCGAAAAGCGAACCATCCCACCTAATTGGATTATTTCCTTCCTTAAATTAACTACAACCTCCCGCAGGCGGTCGGTACCTATATGAGGTTTGGCAAGATAAAAAATCTCTTCGGGAGCTCCGGCAGCCAAAAGCCATTTATAAACTAAAGCAATCCTCCGGTCGTGGGTGCGGGTAGTAAGTTTGCCATCGGAAAAAGTCCCCGCTCCGCCTTCCCCAAACTGCACATTGGACTCGGGATTAAGGTTCCCCTTTTGCCAGAACTCCCGCACATCCTCTACCCGTTCGGCTACAGGCTTCCCTCTTTCCAGCAGTAAAACCGGAAAGCCAGCTTTTGCTAAAGACAAAGCCGCAAAAAGGCCTGCCGGACCTGCCCCAACCACCACTACCGGTTGGTTTAAAGCTACATTTAGCTTATGAAAATCTTCCACTTCCGGTTCCGGGATAGAAACATACTGGTCCTCTAAGAGTCTTTTCGCTTTTTCCTGAGAAATAGCAAGATCCACCAAAACCGTATACACAAAAAAAAGCCGCTCTTTTCTACGAGCATCAACGGCTTTTTTAATTATTTTCAGGGATATTACCTTATCTTCCCTCAAACCGTATTTTCGGCACAGTTCGGTTTTTAATTTTGCTTCATCGTCTTCGATTCTTAACCTTAAATTACTTATTTTAAAAAGCATTATCGTCACCTTTTAGGTTGCCAATATCAATGAAATTATAGATATTTTATTTTTTCTTGTCAATTTCAATGTATACTTCGACCCTATCAGTGCTGTAATATACCCCATCTTCCCGAATAAGGGAAACTGTAACCTTTTTGCTTTTTCTGGCCCCATCTATATTAATTTCTTCCGTAAATACCGTATCCTGCAAAACCCCCGAGGGAATCCAGCCGGAAACCTGTATCTTGGGGGGAGTTATTTTCGTCCGTACAATTTGGTACCCCGGAGCCGGTTTGCCGGTAATTACCGGCGTTACTTTAACTTCTTTCTTGTAAAAGGGAAGAAAATTATTTTTTTCGTTTGCTACGTAAAACCATAAGAGAACCGCCAAAAATACCGATGTTACTTTTAAAATTAAATTTTCCCGCAAGTTTTAAAACCTCCATTTTTTGGCGCTTTCCCGGTAAAATAAAAGATTTTCAGTAAGTTTTCGCTGCAGTTCCTCGCGGCTTAAATACCGGTAAAGTTTCCCCTCCACCGCCAGGGAGATTACTCCCGTTTCTTCCGATACAATTAACACCACTGCATCGGTCTCTTCGGAAAGGCCCAATCCAGCCCGGTGACGGGTACCGAGATTTTTTAAAGAAAAATCATTATGGGACAGCGGTAAAAAACATGCAGCAGCAGCTATCCGGCCATTACGAATAATCACCGCCCCATCATGAAGAGGTGATTTAGGAATAAAGATATTAATTAAAAGCTCCGCCGAAAGTTCGGCATCTATCCTGATTCCCGTTTCTATGTATTCATTTAAACCGGTATTTTTCTCCACCACGATAAGTGCCCCGATTTTTTGTTCGGAAAGCTTTAACGCGGCACCGGTTAATATTTCAATATTATGCCTTAACTGCTTTTCATCGGTTTCGGTAAGGGTAGTTTTAAAAAGAGAGCCCCGGCCAAGCTGTTCTAAAGCCCGGCGCAGTTCCGGTTGAAAAACAATGGGCAGGGCCACCGCTAAAAAAGTCATTGACTGTTTCAAAAGCCAGCTTACAGTGTTTAACCCCAGGGCTTTTGCTAAAGCGTTCGCTAAAAGTAAAATCACAACCCCTTTTAACAGGGATTCGGCCCGACTTCCCCGAATTAAAACCAAAAGTTTGTAAATAACAAAGGAAACTATAGCAATATCTAACAGAGTTGTCAAAAAATAAGGAATAACCTCTTTTATGCCCATAAAACTTCTCCCTGTATTTTGCTACTACATACGTTATTTTAACATTTTTCTCCTAAAAAAGTAAGAAAACCGGCATAAAATTTAATGCCGGTTTAATCAAGATTCATTTTTGCGAACAAGATTTTCTGAAACGGTAAGATTCTCATTTAATAACCCTAAATAATTTAAACCGTGAATAATTAAACTCAAGATCACACCTACTACTGCAGCTAAAGCCATGCCTTTTATTTCAACCGTTCCTAAAGTTATTTTAGCTCCACTTACTCCTACAATAAAAACTACTGCCGATAAAACCAAATTGACATTTTTCCCATAATCAACCATTTGTTCAATTAACATCCGAATACCTGAAACAGCTATAACTCCAAACAGTAAAAGACTTATTCCGCCCATCACCGGCCGGGGAATGGTTTGGATTGCTGCAGCAAGTTTACCAATTAACGAGAGGATAATAGCTAATACTGCAGCCCCTCTAATTACCCATACCGAATAAACCCTGGTAATCGCCATTACCCCAATGTTTTCGCCATAGGTAGTGTTGGGAGGAGAGCCGGTAAAACCGGAAATTACGTTAGTTACACCATCGGCAAATAGGGATAAATGAAGACCCGGTTTTTTCACCAGATCCCGCTCAACGATATTTCCAGTAACTATTAAATGACCAATATGTTCTGCCAATACTACAAGAGCTGCCGGCGCCATGACTATAATGGCATTTAAATTAAACTGAGGTGTACTAAAGGTTGGTATTTTAAACCAGGGAGCTTTAGCCACCACTGAAAAATCTACCATCCCCTGAGTCCAGGCAAAAAAATATCCGGCTATAATGGCAATTAAAACCGGAATAATCTGCAAAAAACCCCGGAAAACTACTGACCCAATTATTGCAACCAAAAGAGTAAACATGGAAACCATGACTACTTTGGGATCCATTGTCCAATTTTGTCCGCTGGGAGCAATTCCCGCCATTTGGGCCGCTACCGGTGCTAACTCCAGACCAATTACCGCAACTACGGCCCCCATCACCGGAGGTGGTAACACTATATCAATCCATTTGGTACCTGCTATGTAAATAATTCCGGAAACCACAATGAAGAATAAACCAAAAAAGATAAAACCAGACTGGGCAACAGAATAACCCCATTTAGACATGATAAGTAAGGTAGGAGCAATGAAGGCAAAGCTGGACCCAAGATAAGCAGGAATTCCACCCCGGGTAATGTAGGTGTAAAGCAGTGTCCCAATGCCGTTCATTAATAAAGCAATTGCCGGATCAATTTTAAACAGAAGCGGCACTAAAACCGTCGCCCCAAACATTGCCATAAGATGTTGGAAACTGAGCGGCAACGTTTCCAACAGAGGTAGCTTTTCTTCTACCTGGATTATTCGTCTTGCCATCTTTTCACCCTTTCCAAAAAAATTAATTTTTTTTATTCTATCATGTTACTTAAAATTGTAACAATAATCGCCAAAATTTTCAGGTTTCAAGTTAAAAGTTCTAAATAAACCTCAAGACTTCCTCCGCAGATCATCCCCTCTTCTCCCGCCAAAAAGTCTGTTAATTGGCTTTTTACCAAAGCATACTTTTTTTGCGGATTATCAAAAAGAGTTAGGGCTTCCCTTTTTACTTCCGCTTCCACGCATCCGCCCCCGATGGAGCCGATGGTAGTACCATCTCGCAAAACCAACATGCGGGCTCCGGGTTTTCTTGGAGTTGAACCATGGGTGGCAATTATCGTGGCCAACACCCCGGGTTGTTCCTCAAGAATTTTATTTATTTCCTTTAAAAACTCAAAATTCAAGGTCTCCATATCAAACCTCCGGGAGTTTACGATGTTTTGGAGTTTTATGGTAATAAACCGCCTGAATTTCAGCTATGATAGCCAACGCAACTTCTGCCGGCTCTGTCCCCCCAAGGTCTAAACCAATAGGTGCAAAAATCTTTTTTAACTCGCTTTCGGTAAAGCCTTTTTCTTTTAAAGCTTTAAATACAGCTTTTACTTTAGTCCTGCTACCAATCATTCCAAGATAGGCCAGTTTATAAGGTAAAAACTGCTCCACACAGGTAAGGTCATGCTGGTGCCCCCGGGTAACTACTACCACTGCTAAATTTTCCGCGGGTTTAACATGTTCTAAAACCCGTTCAAAGCTATCGCATACGTACTCATCGGCCCCCGGAATATTTTGCCTTGTGGCAAAGGTTGGACGGTCATCGTAAAGGGTGATATGAAAGCCCAGTTCCCGGGCAAAAGTAACCAAAGGTCGAGCCACATGACCTGCTCCAAGGATAAGAAGCTTTCTTTGAGGAATAATAGGTTCAACGAAAATTTGTTCCTCTTTTAAATATACCGGTTCGTTAATTTCCCCGGTGTAATATTTTTTAAGCCCCAACGATTTATCGGTAGCGGCAAAAAGAAGTTCACCGTTTTCAGCTAAAAGAAGCTTATCCTCGGAAAATAAGCGGGAAATCAGAATACATTTTTTCCCTTTAGCTAAATTTTCTTCTATTACTTTATACAACATAACGACTCCTCTTTTGTGGATTTTTATAATTTAGAGGTCTTTCCTAATATATTAAAACATTCATGCACCCTAATAAAGATACTTTTTTATAAACAATAAGTTTTTAAATTATCAAACATTTACAAAGGATTTATTATGTTTTAAGATGAATTTATGGTGACAATTACGGCTTATGATTCACTAAAAGGGGGAGAAGGAAATGGGTCAATCGTTAATTGCCCTCACCATTTTTTTGGGGACCTATGCCTTAATTATTTCCGAAAAGCTTCACCGGGCCATTGCCGCACTTTTAGGCGGTACTTTATTAATTATTCTTGGAATTGTCTCTCAAGAAAAAGCAATCCACCACATCGACTGGAATACCCTGGGTCTCTTAATTGGCATGATGATTATTGTCGGCATTACCAAGAAAACAGGAGTCTTTCAGTACCTGGCGGTAAAAGCGGTTAAATGGGCCAAAGGTGAGCCAGTTTATATTTTAATAGCTCTGGCTACCGTTACTGCCTTTTTATCGGCATTTTTAGATAACGTTACAACAGTTTTACTAATTGTTCCGGTAACCTTCACTATAACTGACCGGCTGGGGATAAATCCTATTCCCTTTCTTATTTCACAGGTGTTAGCCAGTAACATCGGCGGTACCGCCACTTTAATCGGTGACCCGCCCAACATTATGATTGGCAGCCAAACTCACTTGGACTTTTTAGATTTTCTTAAGAATTTAACTCCAGTCGTAGCAATAATCCATATTGCAACCATGTTTCTTTTTTATTTAATTTATCGTAAAGATTTTAATGTGTCAGCAGAATTAAAAAAGAAGTTACTTGATTTAAATGAAATTGACGAAATTAAAGATTTTGCCCTTTTAAAGAAAAGCCTTTTTGTTTTAGGCCTCGTCATTCTTGGCTTTATTTTGCACGGTGCACTTGGTTTAGAATCGGCCACCATCGCCTTATTTGGTGCAGCTCTTTTATTAACCATCAGCCGGGACGAGCCGGAGGAAGTGCTTTTAACCGTGGAATGGCCTTCCATTTTCTTTTTCCTCGGCTTGTTTATCGTGGTAGGAGGCCTTGTGGAAACGGGAGTTATCGACCGGGTAGCCCGCTGGAGCCTGGAAGCAACCAAAGGTAATTTCACTTTAACCGGGATGTTAATTCTCTGGCTTTCGGCCATAGCTTCGGCATTTGTTGATAACATCCCCTTTGTGGCCACGATGATTCCGTTAATTCAGAAGATGGGTGCTTTAGCCGGCATGACACCACAGGCTTTAGAGCCGCTGTGGTGGGCCTTATCTTTAGGGGCCTGCCTGGGCGGCAACGGTACGATAATCGGTGCTTCAGCTAACGTAATTGTGGCAGGGTTAGCTGAGAAAAACGGCTATCCGATTTCGTTTATGGGTTTTATGAAAATAGCCTTTCCTTTAATGCTGGTTTCGATAGTAATTTCGATGATTTATCTTCTCCTATTTTACTTCTAACGATTTTTTTAAGCCGCGCATAAGCGCGGCTTTTGTATTAAATTTGATACTTTTCTTTTATAAATGGTAAGATAAAAAATAAAAGCCCGGAGGTGCCTAATGTTTATTGCTATTGCTGTTTTTTTAGTGAGTTACTTATTTATCATTACCGAAAAAATAAACCGAACAGCCATTGCCCTTTTAGGCGGAACCGTGATTTTAATTACCGGCACCTTAACCCAGGAAGAAGCAATCCACTACATCGACTGGAATACTTTGGGCCTTCTTTTAGGTATGATGATTATCGTAGCTCTCACCAAGCACTCCGGTTTATTCGAGTATTTAGCCCTTAAAGCGGTTCATCTCACCCGGGCCAATCCTATAGCACTTCTAATTGTTCTGGGTTTAATTACCGCTTTTTTATCGGCAATTTTAGATAATGTGACTACTGTTTTACTGATTGTGCCGGTAGCCTTGACCATTACCCGGGCCCTTAATATTTCTCCTTACCCGTTTTTAATTAACCAAATCTTAATGAGCAATATTGGCGGTACAGCCACGTTAATTGGGGACCCTCCCAATATTATGATCGGAAGCCAAACCCATCTTGGCTTTATTGATTTTTTAATTAACCTTACCCCGGTTGTTTTGGTAATACTTATAGTAACTTCTACTATTTTCTACTTTCTATTTAGAAAAAGTTTTGCGGTGGACGATAAATTAAAACAAAATCTTTTAACTTTAGATCCCAGACACAAAATTACCGATTATCTTTTATTAAAAAAGAGTTTAATTATCATTGCCCTTACAATTTTAGGTTTTAGTCTTCATCAACTATTTCACTTAGAATCGGCAACCGTCGCCCTTTTTATGGCCATGGTTTTTCTGGCAATTTCCGGTAAGGATATTGAACACGTCCTTTTAGGGGTAGAGTGGCCCACGATCTTTTTCTTTTTAGGGCTTTTTATCATGGTTGGAGCTTTAGAAGAAACCGGAGTAATCCATAATATAGCCGTTTGGGGGTTAGAATTAACTAAAGGCAATGTATATCTAACCGGAATGTTTATCCTCTGGGTTTCAGCCATAGCTTCAGCGTTTATCGATAATATTCCTTTTGTCGCCACCATGATACCTCTAATAAAAACCATGGGCGAACTGGCATCCTTTTCCCCGGAAATAATGGAAAGCTTCTGGTGGTCTTTAGCCTTAGGAGCCTGTCTTGGCGGTAACGGTACGATTATCGGTGCTTCGGCCAACGTTATTGTTGCCGGAATTGCCGAAAAAGAAGGGTATCCTATAAGTTATGGAAGATATTTTATTTACGGTTTCCCTCTGATGCTATTATCAATAATAATCTCCATGGTTTACCTAACTTTGTTTTATTTTATGTAAGGGAGAGGTTTTATGAAAGAAAAATATACCGGTTGTCTTCTAGGCTTTTATTTGGGGGATGCCTTGGGAGTTACTTTAGAAAATATGGAAGAAAAAGAAATTAGAAACAAATACGGCGTCTTTCAGGACATAGCCGGCGGCGGTCCTTTTAACCTACCCCCCGGAGAAGGATCCGATGAAACCATAATTTTAACTAAAACCGCCGAAGCAATCTTGCAAGATCCGGAAAATCCTTTTCCTTACTTATTGGAAGAACTGCAAAAAGAAATTTCCAAACGGCCCGAATTATACGGTATTGCTACCAGAACCTCCCTGGAAGCTTACGGCATCTTTGGCGCTGATTTGGAAAAAATTGAAAATTATTTAATTAGCAAACTGGGAGAAAGGCTTTGTGGAAACGGCAGTCTACCTCGTATAATACCTACAGCCCTTTTTTATGGTGACGATGAAGTTTACCGGCAATATGCTTTAATCCTGTCAAGACTTACCCATCCCCATCCTGTGACCGATTATCTGGTAGTTTTTTGCGGCTTTTTTCTAAAAGAGCTTTTACAAACTAAAAACCGTTTAAAAGCATATGAAGAAGCCTTAAAAAAATCAGACTTCTATCTAAAAAGAGAAACTCTGGCTCAAGCCAGAGCTTCCCGGGAAAGATTATACCGTTTATCATATCTAAACGCCTGTGACTTAAAAACCGGGGGTTTTGTCACCGATACCGTCGAAGCAGCGGTCTATATTTTCCTTGCCGAAGATAATCCCCTGGACATAATCGTTAAATCCGCCAACTTAGGCGGCGATGCCGACAGTCGTGCCGCCCTTGCCGGTGCCCTGGCCGGTATTTATTACGGCCGGGCGAAACTGCCGGAAGAGTTATTAAAAAAGCTTACCCAACCTTCTCATCTTGAACAGTTAGGGGAACTCCTTTGGGTAAAAAAATGGTAAAGGTCGTACCCGCGCCCGGAGTACTATCGACTAAAATACTGCCCCCATTTTCCTGAATTAATTTCTGGCAGATGGCAAGTCCTATACCGTTGCCATCCTTTTTAGAGGTAAAGAAGAGGTTGAAAATTTGATTTAAGTACTGAGGTGGGATACCTACTCCGGTATCCTGTACCTCAATTTTTATTTTGTCCCCGTACTCCGCAGCTTTAATTTTTATCTCACCCTTACCCTGGATAGCGTCGATAGCATTTAACAAAAGATTCATAAAAACATGCCTTAACTGCATGGGATCAGCATAAACCGCAAAACCCAGGTTTTCTTTAAATACCGTTATTTGTTTGGCAATAAACTGCGGTTCTAATAAATTCAATAAAGGAGCAATTACTTCTTCTAAAACAACCATCTCTTTTTTCGAGTTTTGCGGACGCGCGTAATTAAGTAAATCATTAATCAATTTTTGTACGTTGTCCAATTCATTTTTTATTATATTAATAACTTCTTCCCGGAAGGCAGGGTCATTTGCCTTAAGCGGCAACAGCTCTAAATAACTTTTTACCGTAAAAAGAGGATTTTTTATTTCATGAACAAAACCCGCTACCAGCTGGCCAACGGTTATTAATTTATCCCGGTTGATCATTAACTCAAGGCTCTTTTTTTCTTCGGTCACATCTCTAAAATTAATTAATACCGCCCTAATTGAAGGAATGCTTATAAAGTTTATGCTTAAATATTTCGTCTGTCCCTCTACAACCACCCGATGTTCATTAAGGGAACAGGTCTGTCCCTGGTAAGCTCGCTCTAAAAAAGGCTCAGGAAAATAATCTTTAAGCGGTGTAAAAGAAAAATGTTTTCCTTCCATCTGTTTTTCGGAAATTCCTAATATCCTTAAGGCGCTGTTGTTTATTCTTTTTATTATACGATTTTCATCCAAAGTTATAATACCGTTTAATTCATGTTCTAACATTTTGTCCATTAAATCTTTTTGAGCGGCCAGTTCACGGTAAGCTAAATTTAACTCATAGGTAGCCCGTTCTACTTTTTGCTGTAAAAGACGGTTTAACCATAAAATAAACAGCAGGATTGCGGTAAAAATAAATATTCCCAAGATAACATATGTACGAATCCGGTTAAAATATAGTCTTTTCTCGTAAGGAGATTCCCCAAACCACTTGGTTTTAAGGCTATCAAGCTCTCCGGTAGTTTTTAATTTAACGATAGCTCCATTTAACTTTTTTAATAGCTCCTGGTTTTGCCCTTTTTTAACCCCCAAACCGTACCTGGTAATAGAAAGGGGTATACCCACAACCTTGATTTTATTTTCGAGATTCAGTTTTTGCAGCCAGTAAAGACCGGTATAATAATTTCCAATTACCGCATCAACTTCATTCTGTCCGAGGGCTTTAAGAGCTTGTTGCTGGTTTTCAAAATACTCCAGAGTAATATCCGGATAATCACCTATAAAGTCTAAAGCGACATCCGCCCTCTGGACACCTACCTTCAGGTTCCGTAAATCGTCAAAGCTTTTTACCACATAGTTATCGCTTCTAACAAAAATTACCTGACGGTTTTCCAGATACGACTCGGTAAAGTCATACAACTTGGCCCGGGTTCGGGTATAATTTACCCCCAAAAGGACATCGGCCTTACCATCTTCAACCATTTTCCGGGCTTCAGCCCAGGGTAAAAGCTTAATTTCAATATCAATTCCTGCCTTGCGGGCAACTGCAACAATTAAATCCACATCAAACCCCGCAGGATTATCGTTACCATCAAGATAGCATAAAGGGGGATAATCGTTATCACCAACAACGATAACCTTCTCTCGAGCTAATGCCAGGTTAGCTGCTAATACTAAAAAAGATGCGATAAATAGTATAATACCAAAAATTACCCTAACGCCTTTTTTCGACAAAATTCCCACCTCAAGCGAGTAATATTCGACAAAAGTTGTAACAATTCCTTTTAATCTTAATAAAAAAAATAACTATAAAGGATTTTTTTATAAAAAAGCGAATAACAAAATAGGGGAAATATTTCGAATTTTTACAACTTTAAGGAGGGGGTTTGATGAATCCGCAAGACTTAACTAAAGAGCAGGCCTTAAAGCTTTTAGAGGATTTTGCCAAGAGATGGCTTGCTCACGATGGCCTTTGGTTTTTGGAGGTGGAAAAAAATTTTGGTCTGGAAAAAGCCATCGAGCTCGATGAAGCTGCCTGGGCCCAGTTTACAGTCATCGAGGCCAAACGAATTAAAGATTTTTTAAAACTTCCGGAAAACGGGGGCCTTGCAGCTTTAGAAGTTGCCCTTCGGTTTCGCCTGTATGGCTTTTTAAACCAGCAGGAAATCTCCAGAGAAGGTAACAAGTTAATTTACAAGATGAAAACCTGTCGGGTCCAGGAAGCACGCAAGCGTAAAAATCTTCCAGACTTTCCCTGTAAGCCGGTGGGGATAACCGAATATTCCGGGTTTGCTCAAACCATTGATTCCCGGATTAAAACCCGGTGCCTGGCCTGCCCGCCGGACGAGCATCCAGACGATTTTTACTGCGCCTGGGAGTTCTGGGTTGAAGATTAATTTTGGGGGCCTTTATTTTTGTTGCCAGTAATCATTTTTACGTAAGTTTCATACCAGAATAAACCCTTTAAGGAATCTTTTTTCATAACATTATCACCTCCGTTTTAATATTTTAATAATGGAAAAGATTAATTCAAGATTTCATCCGGTATTTTTACATTTCTCTAACATACTTAATATAAACTTTACAAGAGATATGCAAATTTCTTGCAAAAGAAAACCGGGCCTTTCTGTGCCCGGTTATTCTTCTCTTATTCCCACTTCTTCCAGGTGTCTTGCCAGCACCGAGTAATTTAAAGTACCGGCAAATTTAAATACCTCGTCAAAGTACACCAGGGGCAAAGGGTATTCTTTTATTTTTTCCTTTACTTCTTGAGGTAATTCTCCTTCCACGTCTACAAACTGGATGCTTACTTTGCCACCGAAGCGGCGTTCCAGGCTTGGCTTTAAAAACTTTACCAACTCTTCCTGAGTTGGAAGCGTTCCTCAACTGTAGCACTCCCGTTTCCGTGTTCCGTAAACAATAATTTTCATATTAACTCACTCCCCGCAAAATCCCTTCCAAGAGATAAGAACCTAATATTGAACAAGCGAGATTACCTTTTTTCCGGCAAGCTTTTCCCGCCCTTTTAGGGGTAAAAGTTCAATTACAAACAAAAGGGCTTCTACCTGCGCTCCTAATTTTTCACAAAGCTCAACCGTTGCCTTCATGGTTCCGCCAGTAGCCAAGACGTCATCAACAATTACCACTCGATCCCCCGGTTTTAACGCATCGGTATGAATTTCCAGAGTGTTGCTTCCGTACTCCAAATCATAGGAAACACTTATACTTTCCCGGGGCAACTTCCCTCCCTTGCGCACCGGTACAAAACCAAGTCCCAGCTTATAAGCTAAAGGAGCCCCAAACATAAATCCCCGGGACTCAATCGCTACCACGTGGGTAAGCTTTAACTCTTCTACCTTTTCGGCCAATAATTCTACGGTTCGGCGAAAAGTTTCGGGATTTTGCAGCAAAGGGGTAATATCCCGAAAGATAATCCCCGGACTTGGAAAATCCGGAATATCATAAATATATTTTTTCAGGTCCATACTTTACCTCCGTCAAAGTTAAATTAAAGTAATACCTCTTGTATATTAGGATATCTTTAGTTGTTTTACAAGATAGTTTTCGCCTTTTTTAAATAAAAATCAATGTATACATTTTCACAATTTTTGCAAATCAAAAAGGATTTTACCATCTTATGTAGAAATACTCTATATAAAGTACAAGCGGGAGGGTAACTATGTTAAATCCTCTACCTGCCTATATTAGAGTTAACAATCTTAAAAACCCCCTGCAAAAGGTAAATGAATTTCATCAGCTGCTGGCAAAATTTAAAGACCCCGATGACATCTTAAGGGAGGTATGTTTTTACCTTAAAGATTTATGGCAGGCCTTAGGATGTAATATTGTCATCCCCAAAAACCCCAAATATGAATTTGAACTAAAGTCCCATTATTCATCTGCCGCTAAACCACTTCCGGAAAATATCAATGAAAACCAGGGGCTCAGTATTTATGTTTTTAAGGAAAAACACCCTGTTTTAATAAACGATACCACCACTTCTCCCCTTACCAACAAAGAAATAGTTAACTACTACGGTCACAAAAGTGCTATTGCAGCTCCTATGGTCGGAAAGTCTAAAACTTTGGGTGTAATTATAGTATTTCATAAAGAAAAAGATTTTTTTACTATTGAAGACTTAGAACTTTTGACTTTTTTTGCAAATCATACGGCTTACGTCATTGAAAATCTACAGCTCTTATACCGGCTGGAAAAAGGTATATATCAAGATTTCTTAACCGGCGTTTATAATTACCGTTACCTGCAGGAATGCCTTTTAAAAATAGCCGAAGACCAAACAAAGCTTCCCCTTTCGGTTATCATGATCGACCTGGACAATTTTAAAAAGTTTAATGACATGTTTGGCCACAGAGCCGGTGACCAAATCATTAAAACTACCGCAAAAATCATAAAAAGTTCCGTACGCAAAAACGACCTTGTTTTTCGTTACGGTGGTGATGAGTTTGCCGTTTTACTACCAGCAACTGACTACCAAACTGCTTTAAATGTAGCCCAAAGAATATCAGAAAAAATCAAACAATATACTTATGTAATTGGGAAAAATCGTTTTCGCGGTTTTATTAGAGCCTCGGTAGGAGCTTCAACTTTAGGGATTGCTCCCACTCCGCAAATGGTTTTGGATCTTGCCGATAAAGCCATGTACCAGATTAAAAGAAGCCGCTTTAACATCTTAAACCACTTCGCTATCGAGGATGAAATACTTTCTGATTTTAACCAGGCGGAAAAAACCTTATTTAAAACGTTAAAAGTTTTATTATCCTTAATTGATTTTAAAGACCACTATACTTTAGAACATTCCCGTCAGGTAAGCATTTTGTCTTACCATGTGGCCAAAAACTTAAACCTTGAGCAGGAAAGCCTCAAAATTATTTATTTAGCAGGACTTTTACACGATGTGGGTAAAATCTGGATTGATGAAGCAATTATCAATAAACCGGGACCTCTAAACCTTTTAGAATCAGGTGCAATTAAAAAACATCCAGTTATCGGCGCCGAAATATTAGAGCCCATATCTTTTTTAAAACCTTTGATTCCAATAATTTACCACCACCATGAAAAATACGATGGCAGCGGTTATCCCGACGGTCTTTCGGGAAAAAATATCCCTTTACTTGCGCGGATAATTACTTTGGCCGATAGCTTTGACGCCATGACCTCAACCCGCCCGTACCGTGAACCTTTAAATTTCAAAGAAGCCATCCTCGAAATAAAAAAATGCAGTGGCAGTCACTTTGACCCCGACTTGCTGGATGTCTTTATAAAAACCTTATACCAGCTAAAAAGCGAAACTACGGAGATTTTTAGCTAATTGGTTTTTAAATATTCCTTTTTTGACGTACCCAAAACCAAGAGCTACACCATTATCGCAGATTAAATACCAGCCTTCCGCCCACGGTACCGAAAAACTTTCACCTTTTATAAATGCTCGAAGCAGCTCCCCGGGCAATTCCAGAGCACGAGTAAATTTTTTGCTCAACAAACTAAAAGCTAAAGTCTGGGACGGTACAAAGCGTCCCTTTTTTATTTCGCCAAGTTCTCTGCCGGCACAAACCACCTTTAGACCGTTTATATCCGGCAAACTTTGCGGCATGAGAAATAATTTTTCTCCTTTAAAGACTACTTCCGGCTCGGGTACAGTAAAATATTCCTGCCAAAACTTGCTAAACTCTTCCATATTTGCCTTTTTTCTTTTTGGTTTACCTTTCCTGGGTAAATGCGTTTTCTTTCCATCATCAAACAATTTAACCATTCGTGCAGCAAAATGTCCTTCCCCCTTTTGTTTAAAGGGCCAGATCCTAAAGGTTTTCTGTAACTCCAGGTTACTTTCGGCCCACTCCGGTACACCCGGCGAAACCCCTTTGATTTCAATGCTTTCCAGTGCAAAGTTAGGGTTTTGTTTTAAAAACCAAGCCACCACTCTTTCGTTTTCTTCGGGATTAAAGGTACAGGTTGAATAAACCATTACCCCTCCTTCTTTTAAGAGTTTTGCTGCAGTGGTTAATAACTTTTTCTGGCGCACGCTGCACCCCAGAACATGCTCAATGGACCATTCATCGATAGCTTTGGGATTTTTTCTAAACATCCCTTCACCGGAGCACGGAGCATCTACCAGAATCCGATCAAAATAAGCTTCAAACTTTTCTTCAAGATTTGGCGGACTTTCATTTAGAACTAAAAAATTTTCATAGCCCCACCGTTCCAAATTTTCCGTAAGCACTTTAGCCCGGAAAGAATTTACTTCATTGGCAACTAAAATTCCTTCCCCTTTTAATTTGCTTAGGATTTGCGTCGATTTACCCCCGGGAGCAGCAGCCAAATCCAGTACCTTATCTCCTGGCTTTGGATCCAAAACTTCCACCGGCAGCATTGCCGAAGGCTCTTGTAAATAAAATGCCCCCGCCCAGTGCCAGGGATCTTTTCCTAAAAACATATCTTCAGAAAGATAATAACCTTCCGGGCACCAGGGAACCGTTTCTAAATATCCATAGCGTCTGTATAAATCCTCTTCGCTAATTTTTTCTGGATTAATCCTTAAACCGCGAAAAGGAGGAGCATTAATTACTTCTTTTAATTTTTCCGCTGCATTTCCTAAAAAAGTCTGGTACTTTTCCCAAAATCCTTCCAATGGCCCCAGCCTCCACAAAACTCTGTTACATATTCAAAATAACACAAAAATTTATCCTTGCCAAAATCTTAATTTAAGGTATAATATAAACAGAATGTTCTTTCTGTGGGGGTGCGGATTTGGCAAAAAAAACTCCTGAGACAGAGATAAAACAAAAAATTTACCTGTCAGCCCGTAAACTCTTTGTTGAAAAAGGTTACCACCGGACCAGTATCCCGGATATTGTCAAAGATGCCGGGGTAAGTATTGGGGCAATTTATCATCACTTCTCTTCTAAAGAGGAATTGGCCCGCGTCATTCACGAAGATGCGGTGGAAAGCTTCTTAAGCCGTTACCAGTTACAGGTTGAAACAAAGGCCACCGCTAAAGAAAAAATTCGTGGTTTTGTAGAAATGATGTTTAACTGGGCCGATGAAGATTTAATCACCGTTAACTACCTTTTACACGCCCGTCCCAAAGAAATTTTAGATTGCAACTTTACTATTTGCACTGCTGAAGGCTTGGAAGCCGTGAAAAAAATCGTTGAGTTTGGCCAAAAGGAAGGTACTTTTAAAGATACTGACCAGATACTTTTAGCTGCTTTTATTTCCGGCCCTGTCATGCGTTTAATAGAATTAAAAACTGACGGTATTATCACCCAGCCTTTATCAAGTATCATCGATACCACTGCCCAGCTAATATTTGATGCCTTAAAAAAGTAATTTTATTTTTTAAATGCAACAGAAAGAATATTCTTTTTTATATAAATATTAGTGAAAGAATATTCTTTCTTTTAAGGAGGTGAAACGGTGTAAAGGGACTTTTGTTCTTATAATTTTTTGTTACAAGTTTCTCAAAATAACTTTTGCAGGAGGTTTTAAAAATGGAAAAATTAAAGGAAATTTTTCAGGAACGTTTTCGGGATAATTACCTCGAAAGAATTCTTTACAGCCATGACATGGGAGTTATCCCGAGTGCCGTTAAAAAGACTTTTAACTCCCTGCCCGATGCTGTAGTTCAGCCTGTAAGTAAAGATGAAATTAAACAGTTAGTAATGTATGCGCAAACGGCAAAAATTCCTATTGTTCCCCGGGGCGCTGCTACCGCTGGCTTTGGAGGAGCCGTTCCCACCAAAGGTGGAATTGTGGTAGATTTTATCAGGATGAAAAAGGTTATTTCCTTTAACCCGGAAAAGCAAACCGTCACCGTTGAGCCAGGGCTTGTCTGGCAGGAGTTGGATGAGTATCTAAACCGTTACGGTTACACGTTACGGCTCTATCCTACCAGCTATCCCGGTTCCACCGTTGGCGGCTGGGTTGCCCAGGGCGGCACGGGTATCGGTAGTTATATGTTTGGAAGTTTTTCAGAAAATATCGTAGAGGTTAAGGCTATTCTCGGGGATGGAACGGAAAAAACTTTTGCAGGCGAAGAGCTAAAATTAATTTACGGTTTAGAAGGTATCACCGGCTTGATTTACGAAGTTACGCTAAAAATTATGCCCAAAAAGGAAGAAGTACCCGTACTGGCAGCTTTTCCAGAGCTTGAAAGTTTAAGTGCATTAATGGATAGTTTAGAAAAAGAAAATCTTCCCCTGTGGTCCGTAAATTTAATGTCCCCGGAATTTGTAAAACTTCAGCAAAAAGCCCAAAATCACTATATTCTTCCTGAAGATAAATATTTTCTTAATTTTGTCCTGCTATCTCCAACCCAGAAAGATTTAGATAGCCTTACGGAAACCTTAAACCGGTTTGGCGGACAAATAATGCCCTCCGCTGTTGCTCAAGAGGAATGGAACAACCGTTTTTATCCCATGCGTTTAAAACGTCTTGGTCCATCAATTGTAGCTTCCGAAGTTTTATTGCCAAAAAATCATGCCTGGCGCTTTTTAACCGAAACAAAAAATAAGTTTAAAGGCGAATTTGCTTTTGAAGGCACTTTTGCCGCTAAAGACCAAATTACCTTTTTGGGATTTCTTTTAGCGGACGAACGAAAACTCAATTTCCCCCTGCTTTACGCTAATTCCTTAGTAGTAAATGACATGGCCTTTAAGATGCAGGGACGGATTTTTGCCCTTGGCATGTATTTTACCGATTATGCGGAAGAGTTTTTAGGTAAAGATTTAGTGACAAAAATTTTAAGTTTTAAACAAAAAACCGACCAGAGCGGTATTTTAAACCCTGGCAAGATTCTTCCCCCATCTCTGGATAAGAACTCTCCCTTAAAAGCTTTAAACGCCGCAATGAAGAGTGCTAATTTCAGTAAATCCCTTTTAGGCGGTCTCGGTAAACTATTAGGCGGCAGCAAAGAAGAAAATAGCAACGGTAAAGCCATAAAGGGACTACCGGCAGAAATGGTGGAAGAAAGTTATATTTGTGCCCAGTGCGGTTTCTGCCGAACCAATTGTACCGTCTTTATGCCCGACCCCTGGGAATCGAACTCTCCCAGAGGTAAATGGTATTTATTAAACCAGTACGCCAAAGGGGAAATTGAACTCAGCGAAGAATTAGTTAGCTCGTTAGTACTGTGTACTACCTGTAAAAAATGTGACGTAGTATGTCAAACCAATTTACCTAACGCCGAACGCTGGATTGGCTTAAGACCAATAGTTAACGAGAAGGGATATATTATCACCGGTTTGGATTTAGTTAAAGATAACGTAGTAAATACCGGAAACTTCTGGGGAGTACCAAAAGAGGCTAAAAACTGGATGCTTCCGGATATTGAATATGTGGAAGAAGGTGAAATTGCCTACTGGCCGGGCTGCTGGGCAAGTATCATAATGAAAAATATGCCGCAAAACATCGCTCGGATCATGAATAAGGCCGGCATACCTTTTGTGTACCTGGGAGAAGCAGAAGGATGCTGTGGTCTATATCATGTTCTCGGCGGTTACCAAGAACAGTTTGCCGAAAAAGTCCGGGAAAATTACCGAAATTTAAAAGCCCGGGGTATCAAAAAATTAATTCTCTCCTGTCCCGGCTGTTTTGCTACCTTTACCGAAAACTATCCGGAGATGGCCCACCATCTGGGGATTAACTGGGATATTGAAACCGAACATGTCACCGTATTTTTAAACCGGCTTATCGCTGAAGGGAAGCTCAAATTCACTCAGCCTCTAAATGTTAAAGTAACTTACCACGATTCCTGCCATGTCGGACGCTGGTTTAACATTTACGATGAACCGAGAAATGTTTTAAAAGCGTTACCGGGAGTAGAGTTAGTGGAAATGCAGCACAACCGGGAAAAAGGACTCTGCTGCGGACTGGTAGCATCGTTTCACTCCATGCCGACCGTTGCTTATTCAGGGCAAAAACGGATTCAGGAGGCGGAAGAAACCCAGGCAGATTATATCGTTACCAACTGTGCCGGCTGCGGTTCACAGATGAATTATACTTCTAACGCCTTAAATGCGAAAGTAAGGCAAAAAGATATCACCGATTTAGTTGCCATGGCTCTTGGAATAAATGACATCTTTGACCCTACCGAGCCAATTAAAAATTACATGGAAGCTGCCGTTAAGCTCTTAGCTCCCTCCTGCGTAATGCTTAAAAAATAGCAAAAAAAAAACGGTTCTGTCAGCCCCAGAAAATGGTGGTTGACAGAACCGTCCCTAAAATTACGCTTTGGCCAGGACATAGCGCGGTATTTTTAAAAGTAAAGCAAGCAATACCGCTCCGCCTAAAAGGGCAGCAGAAATTTTATAGGCCAACAGATAAGTCCCCGTCAGGTCTACCACTTTACCGGCTAAAAGCGGGCCAAAAACCCCTCCAATGCCCCAAGCGGTAAAAACCAAACCATAATTT